>JAXGSX010000057.1:0-14729 GCA_040775225.1 Kiritimatiellia bacterium
CAACGGCGGAGGCATATCCTTCTATAACGGGGTAGCGGGCAGCACTTCCAAAATCGTTAACTGCCGCGTGGAAGACAACACCCTGACCCTGGAATACAAGCAGGGCGCCGGCATTTATATAAACTGGCCGGGGACGGTAGTCAGTAATTGCACGGTGGCGGGTAATTACATGGCTGCCATCAACTGCGATGGAGTCGGGATCGCCATCAGCGGCGCGGCGATAACCAACGTAGTGGTGACCGATTGCCTGGTGAGCAACAATTACGGGGGTCGCTATGCCGGCGGGTTTTACCTTCTTGCGCCGCGGGTTGTTTTGGACCGCAACCGGATCGTCGCCAATTCCGCCACACGCTGTGGCGGGATATATTGTGTGGCGGCATCGGCGGGCTCTTTGATCCGCAACTCGCTGATTGCGGACAACTGGGCTACCGATTACGCCGGCGGCATCAGTTTTGACGCCACCAACCGCGTGGAAAGCTGCACGGTGGCCGGCAACCGCTCGACCAATAATACCGGCGGCATCCGCGCCTCGGTGGCCGGATCGGTGGTCTTAAACACCATCGTTTATTCCAACACGGTTGGCAGCGGCAGCACCCCGAATTGGCTGAATACGGCAGCCGATGCCGCGGTTTACACCAACTGCTGCGTGACGCCGCTGGCCGGTCTGCCGGGAACGAACAACCGGGATGACGATCCGATCTTTATTGCGCCAGAATCGGGCAATTACCGGATCCGCGCCGCATCGTCCTGCCGCCGCGCGGGATTAAATGACCTGACTTGGATGGCGGACGGGGTGGACCTGGACGGCAACCCGCGCATCGGCCGGTTTGACGGCACGGTGGATATCGGCGCCTACCGCGCCGAGCCGCATGCCGGAACCATTTGGATGTTGCACTGACCGGCGATGATCTTGTTATATCAAAAAATCGAAGATCATTTGCGGGACTTGATCAAAAACGCCCGGGATGGCGATCAACTGCCCACCCAGACGGAATTATCCCGCCGTTTCCGCGTGAATCACCTCACCACCCGCCGGGCTTTAAGCAACCTGGAACGCGATGGTTTGATTGTGCGCCTGCGCGGCAAGGGCACGTTTGTGCGCAAGGTCCGGGCGGCGCCGCCGGCGTTGAACCTGGTATTGCTCCTGCCACGGCGGGTCGAGCGCCTGGCTTTCTGGGGCCAGATCTTAGAAGGCATGCTGGAACCGCTGCATCGGCTCGATCTGCAACTGACGGTGCGCCGTTTTTCCGCGCCGTTTTCCGACCTGGCGCATTCGATCCGCCTGGGCACGGCGCCGGGAATCCTGGCGCCGTTCCCGGCGGATGAGGATATGGCCATCCTCGAAGACCTGCACAAGGAAGGGCACGTGGTGATGATCCTCAACCGCGTGCTGGAATCCTCGCCCTTGAATTACGTCAGCACGGATCACCAGGCCGGTATGCGCGAAATGACCGCCCGCCTGCTGCGGCGCGGCCATCGCCGGATCGGCTTGATTGCGGATAATGCGGCTTCTTACTGCCGGCAGCGCGTCCGCGGGTTTGAGGAAGCCTTGCGAGCCGCCGGCCTGGCGCCGGACCCGCGGGCGGTAGTAAAAGACGTGCGCGGCGCCATGCGACAGAAACATGCCGCCTTCCTGAACGACGCTGTCGGCCGGATGCTGTCCCGTTACCGGCCCACGGCCGTCGTGGCCCTGGGGAGTATTTACCTGGAAGCGTTGCGCGAAGAGGCGGGCCGGCGTGGCATCCGCCTGGGCCGCGACCTGGATGTGGCCACCTTCGACGCCGTGCCGGACGCCGTCCCTGAAAAACCGTTCATCCATCAGGCGTTGCAGCCGTTTGCGGAGATGGGCCGCGTGGCCATCAGTGAAATGAATCTCCTGCTGCGGGGGAGCAAGGCGCGCGCCGGGGTCAAACTGCCGGTGCGGATCATTGACCAAGCAAAACTGGAAGACCAATGAAAAACACGTGGCTGGTGCTGCTTGCCGGATTGAGCGCCGGCCTGTTCTGCGATACGGCAGCCGGCCAGGCGTTGGCGGCTCCGCCAATCGCCAGCGCATCTGATTCCGTAAAATCACAACTGTTCGAACTGCTGCGGCAAGAAGGCCTGGGTCCCGGGCAGCGGTATCTGCAAGGTCTTTTTATCTCGCGCACGCCCCGGGCCGCCAATCCGCCGGCATATCCCGCGGAGGGCTTTCCCTATCGCTGGGATTTTGAGGATGGCACGCTTTGCGGCATCAACGACCATTGGCAACTGGAGCATATCCGCGTGGAGCAGGGAGCCCTGCGCGCCTTGGTGGTTGCGACCAATGCTTTCGTAGCATGGGGCGATGCCATTGGCAAGAGGTCGCCGCTGCGGTGGGGCTATCCCGATACGAACGGCTACGCCATGCCGGTTTTGTCCGGGGTGACCGTCCGCATGCGTCAAAGCTTGACGCAAAGCGTCATGCGCGCCGGGGTGCGTATGCTGCATGCCGGCCGGGTCAGCCGCACCGCCCGCGGGCGCGATATTTCTTCCGCGCCGGTGGTGGTGGAGGGCACGAACTGGCAGGATGTGTTCATCGGCAAATTTGACTGGACGCCGGCGCCGCCTTATAGCGGATTCCAATTGATCTTCGATGCGCCCGGCAATGCTGTGGAAATAGATCAGATTGTGCCTCATCCCGGCGACGGCCTGGTTCAATATCGCCGGGAACTTACGCTCACCGCGCCCGTCCGCTGGGCCAGGTGTTCCATCGTCAGCGCCAACTTCCACCGGTTGTATGTGAATGGCAGGCTGGCAGCCCAGGCGCCGCCGCATGTCCGGCCCGAACAGCTATGGAATTATGAGATCGATCCGGCGCTTTTCAAAGTCGGCCTTAATGTCCTGGCTGAAGAAAACAGCCAGTGGTTCGGCGGCGGCTTCATCCTGGACGGAGCTTTGCTATGCGCCGACGGCGCCTATCTCCGGTTCGACTCCGACACCAATTGGATGGGACGCCGGCAAGCACGCGCCGAAGGCGCCGCCTGGCGGCTGCCCGGCGCGGACGATGGCGATTGGGAGCCCGCCACCGCGGCCGCCTATCATCCCAATGCGCCGTCGGTTTACACCAACCTCCTGCAGCCGCAGGAAGGCAATACCGGCGTCGGTTATCGGCCGTTCTGGTTCAACCCCTCCTGGAAAGGGCGGATGATGATCGCGCCCGCGGATGGGCGGAGCCAGCCGGTTTACGGACACCGCGAGGATGCGGTCCTGCGCGTGGCGGTTGCAGCCCGGCCCGGGGTTAGCAACGAGATTGCCTGGCAGGTTTTGAACGAGATGGGCGATGGATTCCGCGCGGCGGACCGGGAAATCAGCGCCGGCCGTCTGCAACTTGAGCGCGAAATCATTTCCGGCAACATGGGCGCGGATATGGCCGGGCGCCTGGTGTTCCCCGCCGGGACGCTGCCTTCCAATATCGCTTATGCCGCCGTGTTCACGCTGACCGCCAATGGCGTGAATGTCGAGACCTGCCGGTACGAATTCGTGATTGCCGGGCCGGTGGCGCAGCCGGTGGTTGCAAATCCGACGAATTACACCGACGGGATGGATTTAAAGCTGGTGTGGGAATTGGACGCCGCGAAGGAGCCGCGGCCGGGCGAATTCATTTCCTGTTCCGGCGATGCGCAGGAGAAGCCCAGCACGGTGGTGGAAACACCGCTGGGCCGGTTCCGCGAGACGTACGGCGGCGGCCAGGGCGCTAAGGGCGATGACCCCAACAGTCCCTGCATGTTCCTGTCGTTTGTGTACCGCCTCGCCAACCCCGGCCGGCCGCACCTGGCGGTTGCCGAATATCCCGAGGACAGCCGGCGCGTGCAGGAAATGCGCGTCAGCGAGAACGCGTTCTGGGGCGCCATGACCACGCTGGGCAACGACACGGCAGTCATGGGCGTGGAACAACCGCTATCCCATGCAATACGCCGGCACCATTGCGTGTTTTTTCCGAATGAGACTACCGGCACGATTTCCATCTTCGCCATGCAGATTGGCAAAACCTGGCGTAAGGAAATGGCCGGACGCGTCGGCAAAATGCGGATTTACGAAATTCTGAACGATTTGCCGATGCGGAAAATCGAGGATGCGCCCGGACCGCGCAAATGGATCGGCCAGCAGCCGGAAGCCGGGCCGCGGCAGGTGATGCAGAGCTGTTTCAATTCGCCGCTGGCGCCCCTGATCCGCGGATCGCTGAGCCACAGCGAGCGCCCCAATTTTTACCGCAGCTGGCTGGCCACCTACATGAACATGGTCAAACGGATGCGTTTTGCCGGTGAAAACTCAATCAATTACGGCCAGTTCATGTATGACCAGGTCTTGTATCCCGGCGCCTACTCCGATCACACCGCCTTTGAATTCAATTATTCCGGCAGCCTGAAGGATAGCGGCGTCCTGATGGCGAAGCTTTTGGAAGAAAACGGCCTGGGCTGGTTCAGTTCAATTGAGATGATGGCGCATACACGGATGAAACTGACGGCGAGCGATGAGGAAGTGGCGCGCGGCGCCGAGACTTTTGCCGCGGTCGGACGCGATGGCCGGCAATACCTCTGGCGCGGCAATGTCTACCCCAACTGGCTGCACCCGATCGCCCGCGGACACTTTGAAACGGTGATGAATGAGTTGATCGCCCTCTATGGCCAATGCCCCGGATGGAAGGGCATCACGCTCCAAGTGAACGAGGAACTGGGACCGTGCTGGGTGACTTTTGACGGTGCGGACCCCTATTTTGCGAGTTATGACGATTTCACCATAAGCTTGTTCGAGAGGGAGACCGGGATCAGGATTCCCGTGCCCGCGGATGATTTGCAGCGTTTTTCAAAACGTTACGACTGGTTGATGGCCAATGCCAAGGCGCAGTGGACGGATTGGCGCTGTAAAAAAATGACGGAAATTTACGATTGGCTGAAAAACCGCCTGCGGGAGACGCGCCCGGACCTGAAACTGGTGCTGTTCACCAACGGCAATTCTTTTATGAACCCGCCCCTGGACGATCCGCATCCCCTGCCGTCGTTACTGGATTACGCGCGCCGCGGCGGATTGGACATCAAGCCTTTTCTCGACGATCCGGACGTGGCGGTGTGCCACACGGTTAATGTGGATCGGGAATTCCAGGCGATTATGAATGGTCAGCTTCCGCGTGAAATCAACGGCCGGTTCGCCGCCCACCGCGATGATTTCCTGGCGGCGTTGGGCAATGACGGCCAGAACGGCGTCGCCGTGCGCTGCAACTGGTTCGAGCAGCAGCCGCGCGCGCCGGCCAACTGGCCCTGGTGGCATCGCTCGTGTAACGCCGAAGCCTGGCCGTATCCCTCGGCGGAATATTTCGGGGATTACTGGTGCAACATTTTGATCCGCAGTAATCCCGCACTGGTCATTCATTCGCTGCAGGATATCACGATGTGGATGGGGCGCGAAACGGACATGGCGCGGTACGCGGCCGCTTTCCGGTCAATACCTGCGGGACATTACCAGCGCCTGCGCGGCCAGGGCCGCGACGTCAATGTCTGGATCAGCGTCACCGAACGGGACGGCGAGGTTTATGGTTACGTTGCCAATCCGCACTGGTGGACCGTGCAGGCGGATTTGCGGCTGCCGGAGAAGGCGCGCGGAATGGATCTTCTGACCGGCCGGCCGATCACGGGCGCAACCTGGAAACTGAACATGGCGCCTTATGCCATCCATCCATTCCGGATCGGCGGTGCGACCCCGCAGACGGCCGTTTTATCCTGTTCCGCCGCGATTGACCCGCGCGGCCAAACCGCGGCGGAAGATTTGCTTGGGGATTTCCGCGGACGCCTGGAGGCGCACGAACGCGCCGCGCGTGAAGATGGCGGTCCGATGCTGGAAGAGTTGGAGCGTTCCGGGTACCTCAGGTTGGGCCAATCTATGGCCGAACGCGCCCGGCAATGCATTGCCGCCGGCGATTTCGGCGCGGCTTACGAACTCTTTACCGCTTCCGCCGACAGCGTGCGCTTCGGCAGGCTCCGGCAACAGGCCGGATTCATCCTCAACGGGCTGCCAACCGCCGCCGACAACGTCAAGGCCGGCAACACGGCCTTGAGCCGCGGCGAGCATGCCGCGGCCCTGCGCTATTTCCGGCATGCGACGCGGTTGAACTCCGTCGAGGGACGGCTGGGCGCGGCGCGCGTCCACCTGGCATTGAACCGGCCGGATGCCGCCGAGACGGAATACCGGGCCGCCCTGGCGGCGCCGGATATCAATCCCCATCATCAATGCGAAGCGCTGGCGGAGTTGATCGCCATCGCCCGGGATCACCGGCGCGACCGGCAACTGGCCGAGCGCCTGGCGGGGGAATACCTCGATGCCGTGGAAAAGGCGCTGGCGGATGACCGCCTGCATGACCACGCGAAAACCATCCTGATATACCAGGCGGGGATTGCCTGCCAGACCGGATTCAAGGGCCTCCGTCCGCGCGACCCGGCGGCGGCCGGCCGGTGGTACGCGCGCGTGGAACAATTGCAGCGCCCGCACCCGGGTTACTGGTTGTTCATCTACAATCAATGGCAGGAATGCGCGCTGCTGCTGAAGGATTACCCGGAAACCCGCCGCCTGGGCGGCATATTGCTGAACACCCGCGAAATCAGCGGCCATGTTTTGCAATCGGACAACACGCGAGCCATGGCTCTTCACCGGCGGGGGCAGGCCTGGCGCGCCGAAGGCCGGATGGACCGGGCGCGCGCGGATTTTGACGCCGCGCTGGCAACGCCCGGGATCACGGACGATTTAAAAACCCGGATTGAGAAGGAACTGGCGGCGGACGCGCCGGGCAAATAAGCCCGGCCGGCAACTGATCCCCCGGGACGGCCAAAAAGCCGATGGCGTTCATCGGCCCGTAATTTCCCGGACAGTATCCAGCGCGAACACCAGTTCATCCATGCTGCAATGCGCCTGCACGAAATGCGACGTGCAGTACAGCAGGCCGCCTTCGGCGAACATGGTCAGCACGCGTTTGATCTCATCGGCCAGGAACTTCAATTTTCCGAAGCCCATGGTGGTCTGGATATCCAGGCCGCCCATGACGGTGAAAACATCCCGGTAACGGTTTTTGAAATCGGCCAGGTCCATACCGGCGGATTCCTGCCAGGGATGCACCACCTGGTACCCCAGCTTGATGACGCCGTCAATCACTTGTGAAATATTGCCGTCGCTGTGCAGGCTCAAAAAACCGCCGCGGCGGCGCACCGCCTCCGTCGTGACGCGGTGATAAGGCTCGATCATTTCCCACCAGGCGGCGGGACTGAAAAGCAAGCTGTTCTGGCTGCCCCAGTCGTCGGAGACATGGATCATGTCCGCGCCGAGATCCAGGCAATGCATGGCGAAGGCGCGGTTCCATTCCGCCTGGCGCTGGTAAACTTTTTTCAACTCATCCGGCTGGAGCAAAAGGTGGGCCATATGATTTTCAATGCCGAAGATGCCGTTCAACGCCTCAAAGATTCCCGGCGTCTGGACGTAAACGAAGCGCCCGCGCTCCTGCTTGTGATGCCGTATTTGCCGGATGATTGCGTCGTAGGCCGCGTGATCGTCCGGATCGCTCATGGGCAGGTCGCGCAGGTCGGCCGGTTCGACCGGCCGGTTGATTGCCGCCCGCAGGGCCGTGAGGGCATCTGCCGGAAATGCGCGGGGACCGCCGAAAATATGGGCGTAATCGAAGGCATAGCGGTCTTCCAAGGCCTCCACCGACCCGAAGCGCGCGGTGATTTCCTCTTCCAGGTTGCTGCGCACCCATGCGTAAACCGGAATGCGGTCGGGGCGTTGGTGTCGAATAACGGCAATCACGCGTTCGCGCGGTAACATTGATGAGCGCTCCTTGGCGGCGGCATATTTATATTATCCCGGCCCCCCGCTGTAGCCAAGCGGATGTGCCGTCTTTCATTCCGCGTCCGCGGCCGGCGCGAAACGGAAGCAATCCTTGCGCAAACCCGACCATATTTCAAACGAAAAAATTGACAATTTAAAATTATATACTATTATATAATCCTGTGAAGTGAAATTCCGGCCATTCTTTCCGGGAGTGTTTAATGCGCAGAATAAAGCTTAACGGCGCCGAGCGGACCGCTTTGCGCCTGGCGTCGGCGATGGCAGCCACGGGGTTATGCGGGGACACGCGGACGGACTTGATCCGGCAGGCAGGGTTTTCATACGAAAGTTGCTTCATGCGGGGACGTCCCGTCATGATTGCCGGGGTGAAATCCGAATTCCCCGCCGAATTTCCAGCGCGGTTTTTCCCTTATGCCTGGAATTTCGACGATGGCACATCCTGCGGCGCTTATCCGACCGGCAGCGTCACCAATTTCGCTGTCCAGTCCGGCAAACTGACTTTTCAAACCGCAGCCGGCATGGCGCATGTAAATTGGGGAGCGGCAATTCCATCGCAGGCGCCATTGTCCTGGGGCTATCCGGACGCGGAAGGATATGCTGCGCCGATGTTGAGCGGGGTCAAATTCCGCATCCGGCAAAGCCTGCCCGAGTCGCGCTGGTGGGTTGTCGTGCCGGGGATCGGACGCAGGAAGGCGCAAAAATCAGCGGTGGTAACGCTGAAAGGCGGCGATTGGCAGGAACTCGCCATCGGCAGGTTCAACATGGCCGGGCCATGGCCGGCGCTGCAGCTCGGTACCGACACCCCCGGCAACCGCGTGGAAATAGACTGGGTGGTCCCGATCGCCGAAGGCCAGCTTGTGCCCATGCGCAAGGTTCTCAATCTGCCCGCGGACGTGGCGTGGGCCAAGTGTTCCATATCCGCCAAGGTTGAAGGAACGGAAGTTTACATCAACGGGCGGCGGGCGTTGCGCACCTACCCGATGTCGGAGGAAGAACAATTATGGAACTATGAACTCAGCCCGGAATATTTTCATCCCGGCTCGAACACCGTGGTCATTGAAACCATGCAAACCTGCGGTTCCGCCATGGCGCTGTTCGATGCGGCGCTGCTCTGCGAAGACGGCACATATCTCCGGTTTGACTCCGATCATACCTGGAAAAGGCCCCAGCGGGTGTTGCTGAAGGAATGCGGCAAGTGGCACGACACCGGCTTTGACGATTCCGGCTGGATTGCCACCGAGGTTGTCCGGCAGGTCAAACGCGATGGCAAGTGGACGGAAACTGACGATGACGGGGAATATTTTTACTCGTCCATCAGCGCCGGGCGCCGCCTTTATTTCAATCCGTCCTGGAAAGGCCGGATCATGGCGGCGCCGCTGGACGGAAGGCTGCAGCCGGTATTCAGCGGTTCGGAAGCCGTGGCGTTGCGCGTAACCGCGCCGTACAGGGCCGGGACTACGCAGGAGCTTTTTTACGCAATTTTTAACGAGATGGGCGACGACCTGGTCCCCGCGGACATGCTGGTGTCACGCGGCGCGGTTGAATTGCGGCGCGAGGGCGCATTCAACGAGGGGGCAATAAGCCTGCCGCCGGCAACCCTGCCGCCGAACGCGGCGTACAAACTGGCGCTGGTTTTGCAGGAAAATGGCAGGGAAATTGAAAAATATGATTACGAGATCGCGGTCTGCGGGCCCGTGAACCTGCCGGAAATCGCGAATCCAACCAACTATACCGACGGCATGGATTTGAAACTGGTATGGGAGTTGGATGCCGCGGCGGAACAGCATCCGGATGATTTTATTTCGGCGCTGGGCGATGCGACCGAGGCGCCGGCGCCGGTGATTCAAACGCCCCTGGGTAAATTCCGCACCACCAATCCCGATAAAATCGCCAAAACCGCCGACGGCTGCGACGCCAATTTCATTTCATTCAAATACCGGATCAAACATCCCGGCCGACCGCATATCGCCCTGGCGGAATATCCGGATGACACCGTGCGGTTCCAGGAGATGCGCCTGAACGACGGCTTCGCCGATACGGGCGATAATGCCATCACCATCGGCAATGACGCCGTGGTCATCGGCGCGCCTACCCCGCCCGCGCATGCCCTCCGGCAACATCATGCGCTTTTTTTCCCGAATGATCCCGTCGGCACCATCACCTTTTTCGGAATCGGCAACCGGAATTATTACAAACCTTCCCAGGCCGCCCGCGTGGGCAAGATGCGGATTTATGAAATTCTCGGCGATGTGCCGGCGCGGAAAATAACGGACGCCCCGGGCCCCCGGCGCTGGTTCGGCCAGCACCCGGAGGCCGGCGCGCGGCAGATAGCCTCCAGTTGTTTCACCGGGCCGGCGGCATCCTATTTCAAAACGTACTGCCTGCTGGCCAACCACTCGCCATATTTTTACCGGAACTGGATGGTGACATACCGCAACATGATCCGGCGGATGAAATTCGCCGGCGAGAACGCGTATTTCATGGGACAGGCGATGTACGGCAACCTGTTATTCCCCAGCCGTTATTCCAATTACTCCGCTTACGACTACGGCCGGTCGCCCGGAGAGATGCGCGACAGCGGCGTGTTGATGGCCCGCATGTTCGGGGAAAACAACCTGGGCTGGTTTTCTTCCCTGCAATTGACGCGGCTGCCGACGATTGAAAAAACCTGCACCGATGAAGCCGTGGCCGCCGGCGCCGACACCCTGGGCGTGATCACCCGCGACGGCCGGCAGGTGGAGGGATTCCGCGGCATCACCCCCAACTGGCTCCGCCCCGAATGCCAGGCTGTGTATCAAAACATGGTCAATGAACTGCTGGAGCTTTACGGGCGGGAACCCGGGTGGAAAGGCATCAAGCTTTACTTGAACGAAGCCAACGGGCCGGCATGGGCGACGTGGGAAGACCCCATGATGTCCAGTTACGACGATTTCACTATTGCGCTTTTTGAGAAGCAAACTGAAATCAACATCCCGGTTGACCGGACGGATGCCAGGCGTTTTGAAAAACGGTATCAATGGCTGGTGGCCAATGCCCAAACGGCGTGGATCCGGTGGCGCGCGGATAAGATGAACGAAATTTATGCCTGGACCCGCGACCGTCTCGCGCAAACCAGGTCCGACCTTAATCTGTTGCTGTTTGTCCAACTGGAAAAGAGCATTCAACCGGATCCGGCGGCGCCGGCGGCCGGCGCCGTCGGGGAACGGGCGCTGGAATACGGCTTTGACCTGGAGCGGCTGAAAGCGGAATCCAACATGATTGTGGCAGTATGCGTGCCGGGCGCGGCCGACGCCATTACACCCATCCTGGCCGACCGGGCCGGCTACCCGGTCAGACTGGCCGTCGCGCGCGACACCCCCTACCTGGCCGACCTCGCCAATGACGCCAAAAACGGGATTGCTTTCCGCCTCGGCTGGTACGAACCGCAGCCCCGCACCCCCGCGCGCTGGGTCTGGCCCAAGGGCAGCCACCAATTGGCGGCGGAGGCCTGGCCCTACTCCGCCGGCGCATCCCTGGCGGAAAACTGGGCGAACATATTCATCCGGGCCAACCCGTCCCTGATCGTCAATTCTATGCAGGACCTGCACATGTGGAATGGCCGGGAATATTACACCGGCCGGTTTGCGCAGGCGTTCCGCAGCATTCCCACCACCGTTTACAAACGCATCCAAGGCGCGGATATGGATGAGGATTTGTGGGTGGCGGCGGGTAAATATGATGGGGCGGTTTACGGGTATGTCGCCAATCCGTTCTGGTGGAAAACCGCCGCCGCACTGACGCCGGCGCCGGGAATTGACATCGAAGACTTGATCGTGCAGCGTAAAATAAAACCGGGCCAATGGACTCTGGCGCTGGAGCCTTATGAAATCAGGACCTTCCGCGCCGCCGGCGGAGCGCCGGACGCTCTTTTCCTGTCCGCCGCGGCCGCGCCGGAAACCCGCGCCCGCGAATACCTTGCCTGGCAGTTTGCGGATAGCCGCGCCGTCATTCAAAAACACGCCGCCATAGCGGCGCGCACTCCGGGCTTGGCGGAAAAACTCGCCAATTGGATCAACGGATGCGAAGAGTTGTACAGGGCCGGGCGGTACGGCGCGGCATATTCCGCGATGACGTTCTCGGAACACGCCGCCCGGATCGGCCAGATGACCTGGTCCCTGCCGGGATACTCGCCGCTGGTTGCCCGGATTCCGCGCACCGCGCAAAATCCTGTCATAGACGGCCGGTTTGACGATTGGAAAACCATGCCGCCGGCAGCGGAGATCAACGATCCTGAAAAAATCCTGGTTGGCGACCCCGCCCTCCATGGCGGCGCCCGGGATGTCTCCGGCAGGGTTGCCGCCTGCTGGGACGGCGACTGTCTGTACCTGGATTTTATCGTGCAGGACGACGATTTGCAGCCAGGCGTGCGCGGAGCGGACAGCGTCGAAATATACCTTGATATGGACCTCTACGGCGATTACGGCGAGGGGGTGTATTCGGAAGACGATTTCAACATCAAACTCGCGCCCGTGGTCCATTCCGCGGAAGTGATCCTGGAGACGGCGCGCGGCTTGCGCGGCGTCAAGATGACCATGCCGGACAACATCGGCGTCAAGTCCGCCTGGATGAAAACGCCGGGCGGCTACCGCATTGAAGCCGCCGTGCCCTGGCGCGCGGTTTGGCCGGGCGGCACGCCTGCCCCGGGCATGGAATTCGGGTTCGACGCCATGATTATTGACAGCGATCGAAACAAGACGCCGCCGCCGTTGCGGGTCATGTTCTGGTCCTCGCCGAAGCTTCCGTTCAACGATCCGCGGACTTTGGGCCGGGCGATATTGGAATAATGAAAGGATATTGCTGTGAAAGAATTGTTTTTCGACGCGCATGGGCATGCCTACCGCAAGCCCTGCCCGTTTCCCAACCGGTTTGCGACTGCGGATGAAATGCTGCGGATTTATGATCGGGACGGCATTGCCCGCGCCGTGCTCCTGCCGCTGGTCGGACCGGAAACATACCTGCCGCAATCCAATGACGACATTATTGAGATGGCCGGCCGGCATCCGGATCGCTTCATCCCTTTCTGCAATGTTGATCCGCGCGCGCTGACCAATTCGGTCAATGCGCCGTTCGGCGATTTGTTCCGGTATTACCAGGATCAGGGCGTCAAGGGACTGGGCGAATTCATGCCCAACCTGCCGTTTCTCGATCCGCTGGTGCTGAACGTCTTTAAACACGCGCAGGATGTGGGGTTCCCGGTGGTGTTCGACTCGCGCACGACCATCGGCTACGGGTATGGGCTGTACGACGAACCCGGCATGCCGCAGTTGGAGACCTGCCTGCGCTGGTTCCCCAAACTCGTCATTGTCGGCCATGGCCCGCCGTTCTGGGCGGAAATGGGCGCCCTGCTGACGCCCGCCGACCGCGCCGTTTACCCCCGGTACCCGATCAGCCAGGAGGGGGTGACCCCCATCTTGTTGCGCCGTTATAAAAACCTGTGGGCGGACCTGTCCGCCGGCAGCGGGTTCAACGCGCTGAACCGCGATCATGCGTACGCGGTGAAATTCCTGAACGAGTTCCAGGACAAGCTGATGTTCGGCACGGATATTTGCAGTCCCGATGCGCCGACGCCGCCGTTGATGGGGCTTCTGCGGCAGTTCCGGGACGACGGCCGGATCGGCAATGACGTTTTTAATAAAATCGCGTCCGGCAATTTGACGCGGCTGCTGAAAATATAGTCTGATTCAGCAGCACCCCATGGAAAAACGCCTTATTTTCACACCCTCCTTCGTCAAGACTACGGCGGGCAAGCACATTCAAAGGAAAGGGCATGTATTTCATGGAATTGAATAGGATGCCGCGCTGTCCGCTATGCGGACATGGATCGGCGGACACCCGGATACCCGAATTAGTTCGCGTATCAGGGTGTCAGCCGATCCGCCAGACCGGCAGATGCCGGTCGGCACGGCAGTCGTAAACGATCTGATTTTGTGCATCTTGTGCATTTTGTGGCAACCATCGCTGTGTTTTGAGTGCCGTTTTTCAGGTGATCAATTATTTTTATAGGGTGACAGTCAATCTAAACCAGGCTATATGAATCCTACCATCCAGACAAATCCAATCCCGGGCGCCGGTTACACGACTTCCCATCCCGACTTCCATCTCCCAGATGCCGTCGAAGTCGGCGGCGGGTTCGATGTGGAACAATATGTTGCAACTTTGAAGCGCGGACAGGTGGATGTGGTGTATTTTTTCGCCAAATGCCATTATGGCAATTCGTATTATTACACTAATTCCGGGCGGCGCCATCCCGGGCTGCGGACGGACTTGATGCGCCTGATTTCAGAGGCCTGCCGCCGGGCCGGCATCAAGTTCATTGTTTATTTCAGCGGCGGAATAGACACATACGCCGGCAAGCAGCACCCGGACTGGCGCGCGCAGGTCAAGTTGAACGAGCCGCCCGCGCCGGTGGCGCCGGATGCGAACGTGTATTTGAATGTCTGCCTGTTCGGACCGTATACCGACGAATGGCTGATCCCCCAGATGCGGGAGGCGGCCCGTGAATATGAGATGGACGGTATGATGACCGATACGATGAGCAGTTTCATCTGCTGTTGCCGGCATTGCCGCGCCGGATTTACCCGGGATACGGGCATGGCGTTCCCGCTTGACGAGCATGATCCTGCCTGGGCGGCGTTTGCCCGGTGGCGCTACGAACAGAAGGATGTCTTTGCCCGGAAAATCTGCCGCGCGGTCCAGGCCGAACGCCCGGGATTGCCCGTGGGGCTGAACTGGATGTATTCCATCCGCGACCCGGCGCCGCCGCCGCCGGAAATCGGATATTTACTGGCCGATGATTGCCGCGGGGCGGCGGAAACCAGCATGACGGCGCGTTATTTCGCCGG
>JAXGSX010000058.1:0-14521 GCA_040775225.1 Kiritimatiellia bacterium
TCCGGATGGTTGGCGGAAATACTGTTGGCGATTTTCTGCAGCAGGACGGTTTTGCCGGTGCGCGGCGGCGCCACAATCAGGCCGCGCTGGCCCATGCCGATGGGCGTGAAGATGTCCATCACCCGCATGGAAATTTCCGACTGCTCGCGTTCAAGGATGAAACGCTGGTTGGGAAACAGCGGCGTCAGGTTTTCAAACGGCACCTTGTTGCGCGATTTTTCCGGGTCCTGGCCGTTGATGCGGTCCACCCGCAGCAGGGCGAAAAAGCGTTCCTTGTCCTTGGGGGATCGGATTTCGCCTTCGACGAAATCGCCGGTGCGCAGCGCGAAACGGCGGATTTGCGACGGGGAAACGTAAATATCCTCGGGGCAGGGCAGGTAATTGTAATAAGGCGAACGCAGGAAGCCGAAATTGTCCGGCAGGATTTCCAGGACGCCCTTGCCGAAAATGGTGCCGCGCACGCGGGCATTGGCCTTGAGGATTTCGAAAATCAATTCGTGTTTGCGCAGAGCGCCAAGATCCACCAGGCGGAACTGGTCGGCCAGTTCGTTAAGTTCCGGGACGGTTTTCCGCTGCAATTCGGATAGATTCAGGACTTGCGGCGCGGGACGTTGTTCCGCGGTGGCCGGCGGCGCGGCTTCGTTGCCATTGCCGCCGTTGATGCTGTTGGGACCGTTGCCGGGGTTTGCGCCGCCGGCGCCGCCGGGGTCCGGGTTGGCGGCGGCGCCGTTGGCGGCCGGAGTTTCATGGCTCATGCCGTTGGAATTGGCCGCCGGGTGCGGGGCGGGCGCCGCCGGCGCGCCGGTTTCGGCAGGCTCTCTCTCGCGATCGTCTTCCGGCTGGCGGTCCCGCGCCCCGGGCCGGTAGAAACGCTTGTTGTTGTAATGGCGCGGCGCGCGGTACGGCCGGCGCGGGCGCGAGTTTTCCGGATGATGGGTTTTTTCTGCCATGCTGCTTCTCCTGCTGGTTGATGCTGTCAAATCTTCAAGCGTTGCAAAATCAAGTCGGCTTGGCGGCGCAAAACCGCCGGGGTGCCGGAGTTGTATATGACGTAATCGGCCCGGCGCATTTTTTCCGCCACCGGCATCTGCGCCGCCAGCCTGGCGAGCGCTTCCTCCGCATTCAGCCCGCGCGCTGTCAGGCGCTTCATCTGCAGCGCCGCCGGCGCGCCGACGCAGATTACCGCGCCCCAATCCTCCGCCCAGCCTGCCTCGTAGGCCAGGGGAACAATCACGGCCAGCGGGCCGGTTCGCGCCCGGCGGAGCCGGTTGATTTCCGCGCGCGCCGGCGGATGCGTCAGGGCGTTCAATCGCGCCCGGCGCCGCGCGTCCGCGAAGACCATCCGGCCCAGGGCCGCGCGGTCAAGTTCGCCGTCTTGACCGACCACTTCCGGCCCGAATTCCGCCGTGACGGCCCGGAACACATCGTTGCCGGCGCGCATCTGGCTGCGGCAGATTTCATCCGCTTCCAGCACGGCAAAGCCTCGCTGCGCAAAGTACCGGCCCGCCGTGGTTTTGCCGCAGGCGATGCCGCCGGTGATGCATACTTCCATGGCTGATATTGCCTTGAGTGGCTTCAAGGTGAAACGCCGCCGGAGCGTCAATTCCGCAGGGCATTCAAATGCAACAACACCCGCGCCGCATTCGTATGGTGCGGGTCGCGCAGCAGGGCGTTCTGCGCCAGCGTTTCCGCTGATGTCAGGTCGCCTTGGGTCAATTTACTCAAGGCTTGCCGGGCCAGGTCATCCGCCTGCCTTTGCGCCGCGCTGGTGATGATGCGGAAGACCCGGTATTTGGCGTTGCCCCATAAAAACTTGAAATAGCGCCCTTCCAAATGATTGTATTCAAACATGCGCGCCGGCGCGGCGGCCGGCGGATTCAAGGCATTGGCAAAATACCGCATCTGGCAGTCCGGCTGGCGGTCTGAAAATTCGCCCAGCGCATACACGTAATACCGCGCGCCCAGGCTGTCGGCCCAATCCCGCAAATCCCGTTCGCGGCCTTTGAAAAGCAATTCGCCGTAAGTCTGCACCCGCCGTCGGATCTCGGCATTTTCGAATTTCGGGTGCAGCACAATCGGAAAATTGCCGTATGCCAGCAACCAGGCGCTCAATCCGAAATTAGCCAATACCGTGTCTTCCGTAATGTTTTCCCGCATCCAGCGGGTCAATTCCCGCTGCTGTTGCAGATAAGCCGGCGCCGCGCCCCAATACTTTGCGCCCCCAACGGTCTGCGCCGCTTCCGCCGCAATTCCCGCGGCCAGCAGGGCCAGCAGCGCTGCCCGCAGCCATCCGGCCCGCCTGGCGCACCATCCGCCAAGACAGCCCAGCAAGGCGGCCGCAAACAAAGCCAGAAAAACGTGGAAACGCATGAACAGCCAGAAGGCTGCGGCAGCGGCGATGAAATAAAAAAGCAAATGAACTATTTCAGGATCGGAACGGGGGCGGGCGGTAAAGGCAATCAGGACTATGGCCCCTAAAATCGCCGGAATAATTGCAGGAAATAAAATTTTTGTCAAGCCCCAATTTACGGAATTCAATGCCGGCACCCAGAGGATGCGTTGGGCAAAGGTCAAAAGGGCCGGGTCCGCCGGCTTCTGATTGAGAAAACGCAGCTTGGCCCAGAGCAGTTCCCCGAAGTGGGCGTAAGGGCCGCTCTCCGCGGCGGCCAGGGCCAGCCCTGCGCCCGCCAGCAGCAGCGGCAGCAGGCGGAGCGCCCAGGCGCGGACGCGCCGCGCCGGCCAGCGGCCGCGGGCCTGCGCCCAGATGCCGGGCAGCATCCCGGCCGCCAGCAGCATGGCCGGCGTCCGCCAGAAAGCGTGCGCCCGCAAGTAGGGATTGGCGATGCCCGCCAGCAGCAGCGCCAGGAAAATCATTCCCCATTGCTCCGCCCGGTGCCGGTTGCCGAAGTAGCTTCCGCCGGCCATCCGGCAGAAATGCGCCGCCGCCCAGAGGATAACGTAAAACTGAATCAAATCCCAGCCGCACAAGGCCGCAGCCAGCAACAATGCCGACCCGGCCGCCGCCGCCCGGCGGGCCAGGGGCGCTGCCAGGCGCTCCGCCAGGGCGCCGGCCGCCAGGTGGGCCATGAGCAGCGGCAGCGCGAAATTTTCATGGGAAAGTTCCTGGCCCGTGGAGCGCATGACCGATGCCAGTCCGACGGCATAATAGGCGCCGCCGATGGCCGCCGCCCAGGCCGAGCGCCGCCACCACCAGAGCCAAAGGCATAAAAAGGGGATGCCCAGGCAGAACCAGCCAAGGGAAATCCAGCGCACCCGGTCGGTCAGCGAGAGCCGCGCCGGCAGCCACTGCGCCAGTTTGGCGTAAACATGCTCGGCGGCGATGGTATACGTGGCGCGGACATTCACCCCCTCGGGCGCCTGGACCTGGCGGTCAATCCGCGGGATTTTCCCGCCATCGTGCAGCATGCGTACGTAGCGGAATTCCAGCGCGCTTTCCAGGGTAAACGGCAGGTCCGCGCCGAATTTAACGAATTGCGCTTCCAGCACCGCCCGCCGGACGCCCAGGCCCAGGGCGTAAACCGCCGCCAGGCCCAGCAGCGGCAGCAGGAAATTGCGCGTCAATTTGATGAAGTGCATGAAACGCCGGTATTGGTGAACGCCGCCGGTAATCCGGGGCAATGGGGCGGAGAAGCGAACAGTTGCCAGCGAAAAGCGGACGCCAATCGGCGAACCGCGAATAGTTGGACTCGCTGGCCATTCGCCGGGCGCCGGCCATGAACGGCATCAATATGCAATATCCCGCGGGAATGTGCAATTAAATAAATTGTTGACAATCAGCGGATAAATCCTACATTGACGGAAGATGCAAGCCGTGGATATTCGGGAAACAACGGAGGTGTTGGCATGCAGAAGAAACGAAACGACCACATAGTCGTCGCCATCCACGTGACCGACCGCGTCAAACAGGCGGGTTTGGTCCAGAAAAAGTTGACAAGTTACGGGGCGAACATCAAGACCCGCATCGGTTTGCACGAAGCGAACGGCCGCGCCGTTTCACCCAACGGCATGATCATTCTGGAATTGGTTGGGGCGAAAAGCCGGTGCAACCAGATCGTAGCCGCGTTGAACGCTATCGCCGGCGTGGAAGCCAAGTGTTTGGTCTTCGAGCATTAATCCGGCGCTGGCGTTGCCGGTCCGCGTTTTGACGGCCGCGCGCCGGACCGGCGGATAGCGGCGTAAAACGCGGCCAGCAGCGCCAGGAACGCCGCTGCCGTGAAGATGTGGCGCGCGCCGGCGCCAGGGCAAACCCGGAAACTGACCCGCATGGGCGTGTTGGGATCAACCTGCAATGTCCGGCGGAATTCCAGCATGCAGCCGCCTTCCGGGATGGTGACCCGGATGCCCTGATCCACGCCTGCCGCCGCTTCCTGCTGCCGGAGTATTTTTTCCGAGACCACGCGCAAACTGTTGTTTTCCCTGGCCGAGAGTCCGGCCGGCGCCCCGGCCGGCCGGCGCGGCTCCGCCGGCGTTGGCGCCTGTTCCGCCTGGATATTTTGCGCCTGGCGCATGGCGTGGCGGCGGTCCATCAGCCCCACCACCGCCTGTTGCTGGATCAGGTTATGGTACTGCACCCGCGCGTCTTCGTTCAGGTCGGATTGGCCGCGCGAGTAATTGATCGCCGATTCCAGCGATTGCTTGGCCAGTTTCTGTTTGCCCTGCCGGGCGTATAACTCGCCCTGCGCCATGACATTTTTGGCCTTCTCCAGGTCCGCCTGCATCCGGTTCTGGGCGATCGACTGGTAGACCCGGGCGTCAAAGCCGGATGCCGGCGCGCCCCGGCCGGCGGCGGCATACTCCAGGGTGCCGCCCAGCCGGAAATAAAACCGGTTGGGCGGCACATGGATATTCCAGCGGATGGCGCTCAGCGGCAAATCAATTTGCGGCCCGTCCAACTGCTGGGCAAACCGCCGTCCGGCGGCAACGCTTTCATACAAAAACTCCACCGCGGCCGGTTCGCCGGCCTCCACCGCTTCCAGCGGGATGCGATAACGTCCGTCTTCCCGGGATGGGGCGGCAACCCTGCCGTTGACGAAGGCTGACCAGATTCTCGCTTCCGGCTGCGGCAGCTTGACGGTCAGAAAGCGTAAATCTCCGACATGCATCTGAATGGCCACCTGGGTCAGCAGCTTGCCTTCCGCCGACATTGCCGAGGTCAGCCGGGTTTCGGTCACACGGGCCGGCAGGACGTCCGCGGATTCATGGCGGATGACGGAGAGCGGCAACACATAATCCGGCTGGATGGCGCGGTAACAGAGGATGGCGTCGGAAAGGTCGCCGGCGCCGAAGGCGGCGGGAATGCCGCGCGCTTCTTCGGGCTTCATTCCCGACAAGGCGGCGGCGGGTTTGATCTGGACGCGGCCATCGGACATGACCGTCAGGTAGCCGCCCGGAGTGTCCGTGTTGACCGGCAGCAGCGGGGTCAGGACAACTTCACCGGCGCCCGGGTCGAAGGGGATTTGATACGCGGCAACCAGGTTATAGCCATTTTCGACTTTGTTATGCAGGGTGACCTGCCAGATGCCCCTGGCAGGATCGGTTACCTGCACTTTGGCGACGTCGGCGCCGGAAACGGACAACAGCGTATTGGTTTGGGGCGCTCGCAGGTAAAAGACCTTGCAACCAGCGTTTTCGATCCGGTACCGGATGTAAGTCCGGCCTTTCAGCATCCCCTCCGACAAATCCACCCGTTGCAGCACTTCCGGCTTGATCACCGGCGTCAATACTTCCGCCTTCAGGACGATCAGCCAATCCGGCCGCAGCAGCGAGAATGCCAGCACCCCCTGTTGTTCTATTCCTAACTCGCGGGGATTGACTTCGCTCACCCCTTCCCGCCGGATGGTGGTCAGCCGAACGCCGCGTTCGCCGGAGACCACCAGGGCGCCGCTGTGTTTGACCGCCCCGACGCATTCCACCCGCGGCGCCGTGATGGTGTCCGCGATGCCTTTTTCCATGCGGACCAGCACCAGGTTCAAATCGCGGACGCCGAGCACCGGCTTGCTGAAATAAACAATAATCCCGCGTTCCCCATCCTTGACTTCGTCCCAATGGGTGACATCCTCGCCGGTTAAACTCTCCAGGTCGAATCCCGCCGGGATGGCCAGGCGCAGCGAGAATATGCCGGACTTGGCGACCGTCACTTTGAGTTGGGTGGCGAGCACAATCCGCTCATCGGCCACGGATAGACTGCCTTTTTCCTCCACGCGGATTTCCGGGAGCACCTGCTCGACTTTGACCGTGGCGCCGGCCGGCAATTGCTGGTAGCGGAAAGCCCGGCGGATGGGGGCGCGCGCCGCGCTGGCGGGCGGCGTCCTGCACCTGCGGCGCGCCGACAGCCGCCTGGTAGGGCAGTCCTTCGTAAGGCGTCTGCGTGGCGATCCGGAGCGTGAAGGCGCCGCTGGCCGGCGCCTGCAAAATCGCCTCCAGGCAGCGCGCCGCGGGATCGAAGCGCCAGGTGCTGACTCCCGGCCCTGCCACCGCGGTGACGTTCATCGGTTCGGGAACCGTCAAGACCAGCGTTTTGATTTCGCCCTGGGCAATCTGATAGCGGGCCAGGTGCGCGCCATTGACCACGCCGGGTTCGAAGGTAAACAGTGAATTTACCTCGCAGAAGAACATGGTTTGTTCCTGCGCGATTTTGCGCATTTGGGGACGCCAGTTGAAACCGAGCGGGCCGTCGGGTCCGAACAGCGCCTCGATTTCCGTCCGCGGCGCGTTGGTCAGCGTCTTGCAATAAACCGCCGTGTCCGATTTGACGTCCAGGCCGCTTTCCGCCAGTTGCAATATCACGCGATTCTTCAGCCGGGGCGGCAGATTCAGGGTAATGCTCCATTGCCCGTTGCTTTCCCGGATCGGCGCCTGGAAGGTCAACTTCGCGCGATAGGTCCCCTCCCGGCGAACTTGCAGGAGATAGCCGGCCGGGCTGCCGCTGATGGACATATAACGCGGCGAGTCAGGCTCGAATGCCATCAGCACGCAATCCGCGGCCAGCACCAGGCCGGTAGTCGCGCCGGCCGCCCGGCAGTCCGCTTGCATGACCACCAGCGCGCTTTTTTCCGTGTCGCGCCCGGCATCCGACATGGTGATGGTTGCGTCAATGGCGTCAATGGTAAGTTGTGGAATGGCCGGCAACGCCGGCGCCGGGCTATTGGAAGCAGGGGCGGCGCAAACCGCCAGGGCGGCCAGGCCGATGCCGGCCGCGATAATCATGCCCAACAGCGGCGGGTGCATCGTGCCGGCCGTTTTGTCCAGCGCGGGCGGAGTGGACTCCAGTGTTGGATCGAACGGCGGCAAGTCGTCCCCGTTTTCCCAGGTTTGTCTGGCGCGCCGCCGCCGCCCGGATTGGAGTCCGGCGCGGACCAGGAACCAGGCGGCCGCGGCTGGCAACAGGACCAGGATGGCCGCCGACATCAGCAACTGTCCGACGGCCAGTTGCGCCAGAGCGGTGGCGGCCAGGGTCCAGCCCAGCGCGCCGGCCAGGGTGCGGCGGGCGGGTGTGCGCGGGCGGATGAGTAAGAAGCAGGCGGCCGCCGCCAGGCCCGCGCCCAGCAGGCCCCAGAGACTTCCCGCGCTGCCCAGCCAGGCTGGCGCCAGGCGGCATTCAATGAAAAGCGGCTGATCGCCCGGCAGGCACAGGTTGCGGGAGAAGCCAAGCACCTGAGGATTTTGCAGCGCGCCCAGCCAGGCTGTAACCAGGGCGGGGAGCGTGCGCGGACAGCGTTCGATGAAAGCCGGCGTCAGGATCGTCACGGTCAAACCGGCCGCCAGCACGATCAGGGTCGGCCGCATCCTGCCGGTGTGCCATCCGGCCAGCCATCCGCCCGCCAAGGCGGCGGCCAGGATCAGCCAGATGCCGGCCGGCATTGTGCGCAAGAGCGCGCGGTAGGTTTGGATTGCTGCCGCCAGCACCGTGCCCAGCCCGTTCGGCGGCGCCGGCTGATCGCGCACCACATTGCCGGTGACTTTGTGCGCGGCCAGGGTGTCCGGCAGCCGGACGGACCAGCGCGTGAATGGCGCCGGCGCCTGCCGCACCGCCGGCGCCTCGAGCCGTATCCGGTTGCGCAACAACCCCGGCTGGCCATGATTTTGCGCATATACCAATTCGATTTGGATGGGGGTATTGAGATCGCTGGGGCGCGGGATGGGGACCAACAACCCGTCTGCGCCCCGCAACGCCGCCAGTTCCACTTGCCGGCCGCCCGGTTCAATCAGTTTGGTGGACCATAACCGGGCGCCGGCCGGCAGGTTCAGCGCCAGGTACTGGCTGGAGGCGTTTTTGACGAAATAGGTTGCGGTTGACACGGTCTCGCCGTCATTGCTCAATTCCGTTTGGAGGGATACATGATCCGCCACCTGGCTGAGCAGGGCTTCCGTTTCGTAGCGGGTGGCCGCGAAGCGGACAAGATGCGGCTGCTTCACGTATTTGTAACTGGCCAGAAACGGGTCTTTCACCAATAGCGCGTACGCTTCGGGCACCTCGTCGCGGTCAATGCGGATCAGGGATGGGTCGCGCTCCTGCTCGGCGAGTTTCAGGCTGGCGGCGCTGGCCGCCACAATATATCCGACTTCGCTTTCCGTTTCCACGGTCTGCACTCCCCCCATGACGATCTCGCCGCCGGCATAGTTTACCGGGCAATCGTAGGAGACCAGCAGGGTATAGTCCCCCATGATTTTTTCCTGGAGCGCCACGGACCAGGCCGTGTTGGTATGTTCCCATCCGCGCACATCCCGCCCGGTGAATTCCACGTTTTGATATCCTGCCGGGACGGTCAGTTTGAACTCCCGGGTGGGCGCTCCGCCGATGTGGTAGGTAATCAACGCGCTGCCGTACAATACGCCGTCACCCAGCGCCAGCAGGTGAAATATTTCGGAATGAACCACGGGGAAAGTGCGTTCCAACCCGATGGCCGCCTGCCAGGCGGCATCCTTGAACCGGAACGCCAGTTGCGCATCCGGCACACGCATCGGGGTGGACCCGGTATGCACTTCAATCAGGCCGGAAATGTCCCCCGCTTTCAGGCGCAGCCCTTTTTCGCCGGACATGACCAGGTAACCGCGTTCCGTTTTGGCGCCGCGCACGCTGAATTTCGGCGTAGTGAATCCGGCCGCGCCGTCAACCAACGCGTGCTCCAACCGCAAGTCAACCAGCGCCCGGCCCTGCACGGCGTTGCGGAAGTACACCCGGATCAGCCGGTCGCCCGCCTCATCCCGCACGTCGTAATCGGCGATTTCGGCGCCGGTGACGCCGGCGACATTCCAGGCCGGATCGGTCAGGAAAGCCACCTCGCGCGTGGGCGCATCGCGCACGTCTAATTCCACCGCGGCTTGCAGGACAACGTCGTTGTCCGCCACCGACACAACCAGGCGGTCATCGGCGCCGATGGCGGTGACAATGTCGTCCGCTTCCAGCGCCAGGGTGAAAGGCATGCCGGCGAATTGGTAGGTGAACGGGCGGCGTTGCGGGAACGCGCGCTCCGCTTCGGCCGCCGGAGCGAGTTTGACCGCCGGGAACGCCGCCTGATCGATCTGGGTCAGGCTCAGGGCCTGGTTGACCAGGAGCTTGATGGCGCTGTCCGTGCCCACCGTGAGAAAGCCATTGGCGCGAATCACATCCCGTGGCGTAAAGGCCGGCAGGTCGAACTTGCAGGGGAAGGCCGGCAAAGCCATTTCGCCGTTGATTTGCAGCAGATATTGCGCGGTCTGGTCGCGGTTTAATGAAACTGTCAGCAGCGGCTGGTCCGCTTGGCGGCGGTCAATGGCCCAGTCCTGGATATCCGCGCCGCGCACCTGGGTTATATTGACGTTGGCCGGCAAGGCGACCACCAGTTTGTTCAGGCTGCCTTGCACCAGATGATAGTTCAAAATCGTATCCAGATGCAACGCGCCCACGCCTGCCACGGCGATGATGTTGGCCTCGCATTCCACCACCCGTTCGGCCTCCAGTTTTTTGATTGCCGGCTTCCACCGCATGACGAACCGGCCGCCGACTCCCAGGAAGGCCGTCACCAGCGCCTTGCCCTCCGCGGTTTTCCGGCGCTGCACGCTCAAGGCGCCGGGAAAATTGACTTCCAGATCGTCCCGGTCGCATTGGACGGTCACTTCCCGCACACTGGCCATGGGGATATCAAAGTTCACGCTCCGCCAGTCGCCTTCCCGGGCCGGCCGGCCAGCAAATGCGAATTGCACCTGATGCCGGCCGCGGCCGTCGGGCAGCAGCCAGTAGCAGTTATCGGTGTAATCGAGCGTTGCGCCGCGCGGCAAGGCGCCGTTACGGTAGGCGATGGCGCCCGCCACCAGCGGGACGCGCGCCGCGCGGGTGGATGTTTCAACTTCGAACGCCAGATCGAAGATGACGTTTTCGCCGTCAATCGCGCCCTGGATGGCCAGGTCCGCAATGGTGAATTCCGGCGCCGGAGTGCTGGTTGTTTCCGCCCTGGCCGCGGCGCATAGCGCCATCAAACACCCGGCGAGTTGCGCCAGCCCGCGCGTGCGATTTATTTTTATCATATCATGAATCTTTCATTTTGATATTTTGCTTGGCTACCGACTGGCTTCCTCAAATTTCGGGGTCAGGCCGGTTTCCGCCAGGCGCAGCAGCTCCTGGATGCGCTGGTCCAGATTCAGTTCCAGGGCCACCGGCCGCAAAACCCGGGCCACATCTTCAAACTGGCTGCCGGCGGCGTAGGGGCTGCCGCGCAGGATTTCCGCGAAATGCGCCGCCGCCGCCGCCAGCCGGAACCGGGCGTCCATGCCGGCGAAGGATGCCGCGCTATCCGGCGGCATGATGGGTTGTTCGATTTCCTCAATCAAGCCGGTCAGCGCATTCCGGCACCGGATGCGCACCACGCCCAGCGGCGCGCGGGGATCGCCCTGCAATTCCAATTCGTACAACGCGGTCACGGACTGGCCCGACCCGATTTCGCCGGCATCCACGCGGTCGTCGCGAAATTGCTCCTTTTTCAATTGCCGGTTTTCATACCCCAATTGCCGGTACTTTTTCACGCGTTGCGGGTTGAACTCCACCTGGATTTTCACGTCCCGGGCGATCATGTTGATGGCCGCGGATAATTCATCCGCCAACACCCGCCGTCCCTCGGCCGGTGAATCAATGAAGGCATACACACCGTCGCCTTTGTCCGCCAGGGTTTCCAGCATGGCGTCGTTATACGAGCCGGACCCGAATCCAAACACTGACAGCGAGATGCCCTGCCGGCGATAGTCCGCCACGGATTTCAGAATCTCCTCCGCCGAGGTGGTTCCCAGGTTGGCCATGCCGTCGGACAGCAACAGCACGCGGTTGGCGGCCGCGCTGTCGAATCCGCGCGCCGCCGTGGCATACGCCAGGCGCATCCCGGCCGCCAAAGCCGTTGAGCCGGAAGTCCGCAGGTTTTGAATGGTATCCAGAATTTTTCGTTTTTCCGAGACTGGCGTATGTTCCAGCAGCAGGCGGGGCTGCGAGTCGTATTGCACGATGGCTATCTTGTCGGCCGGGTCCAGCCGTTCCACCATTTCGGTCAACGCATCCTGGAGCAGGCCCATGCGGTCCGGTGTGGCCATGGAGCCGGAGGTGTCGATCAGCAATGTCAACACGGCCTTCTTTTGCTCCTCCCGCCCCAGCCGCCGCCCCTTGACGCCGATTTTCAGGAGCGACAATCCCCGGCCGAATCGCGACGGCCCGCAATCCGTATGCACGGCAAAAGTCGCGCCTTTGGGCGGAGCGTAATCATATTCGAAATAATTGACAAATTCCTCCGTCCGCACGGATTCCGGCGGCGGCAATTGGCCCTCCAGCAGGTACCGCCGGGCAAGGCTGTAGGATGCCGTGTCCACATCAATGGAAAACGTCGAAAACGGCTGTTCCGCCGCAGCCACGAAGGGATTGATACCGCCGGCCGACCGACGCGACGATGGGATGGATGGGAGCGCCGCATCCGCCTCGATCCCGCGTTGTACGGCCGGCGTATCGGCTATATCCTGCGCGCGCGGCTTCGGAAGCCCTTCTTGGAGGTCGCTATCTGGCGCTGATGCGGCAGCCATGGCCGGCTTGCCTGGCGCATTGCCCGGGGATGATTCAGCAATGGCGCCCAAGCCGGCCGGCGGTGGCGCATCAGCATCATCCTTGTTTTCCGCCCGCACCCCCCATGTTTTTTTGAAATCGCGCACGTTCACCAGCCTCTGTAAGCGCGCCATTTCGATTTTACGGTGAGGCTCAATTGCGGCTTTGCTTTCCGCGGTTTTGATCGTCGCCGGCGGTTCCTTTGCCATGCGCGCCAAACATGCCGGCGCACTTACGGTGATGCGCCGCTCGGGCGCGAAAGCCGCGGCCGCGTCTGCCGCGCCGCCGCCAAGCTTTTCTTCCCCGGCCGCAGCTTTTTCTGCTCTCCCGGCGCTGTCCCCGCGGTCAAACCCCTCGACCTGCCCGGCAACGCCGGCACTGCGGACGCAGGATGATGCTGGAGCGGCGGACGGCAGGGCCGATGAGCGGTCGCTGCCGATGACGGTAGAGCAGTTATAATTCAGCCGCGCAAGATCGTTCATCCGCCGTGCTTTTCCCCTGACGCGGGCAAGATTAGGCATGAGCAAGCCGGCTAGCAGCATGATTCCCAGGAAAATTGCCGCCCAGCGCATCAAATGGGTTCCGATATGCCGCTGAAAAATCACCCGCTTGATCCATGAACGCCGGCGGCGTAATGCTTTGACAATACGCCCAGCGTGTGCGTCGGACAGGCGGGTCGGCAGTCCGGCGGTATCCGCCAGGCCGGTGCGCAATAACTGCAAGGTGTCTCGTAAATCTTGCGCTTCCGTTTGGCAGGCCGGGCAGGATTGCAGATGTTCACGGACGGCGGCGTTCTGTTCCGGCGTCAATTCATCCAGCAGGTGGGATGTCAACAAATCTTGCATTTCCCGGCAATTCATGGCAAACCTCCCTGGCTGATGAGGCCGGCCTTTTTCAGGTGGGCGGTTATTTTTTTGACAGCCTGATGCAATATGCAACCGACGTTGCCTTCCGTGCGGCCGGTGACCAGGCTGATTTCCCTGTAAGACAAACCTTCCTGGATGCGCAAAATCACTACCTGCCGCTCGGCCGGATTCAGGTGGCGTAATTGTTCCAGCGCCATTTGAATTTTTTTCGCATAATCATCGGAATGGTCGGCTTTGATTGCCGGCGCCGGCCGTTCCGCCGCCTCGCGTTCGTGCAGCCGGCGTAACCTGTTTTCACGGCGGATGTAATCTATGGCCGTGTTATGCGCCACGCGATAGAGCCAGGGACGCAGGTTGGCGGTGGCGCGCGCGCCGTTGCGCCAGATGTGCAGCAGTTTTATAAAAGTTTCCTGGACAATATCTTGCGCGGCGGAAACGTCATTCACCAGCCGCGCCGTATAACGCAACAAGGCTGTTTCGTAAGCGGCCATAATCTCTTCAAAACTCCGGTCGCCGGAGGCAACGAGGTCGGCCGGCCCGGATTGCGTGCTTGTATCCATTGCGCTCCTTAATCAGGGCGACTTTATCCTATAGACGTTTTTCGGGGGTGAAACCTTCAGCAAAATTTCATCATTGAGTGAATTTCCACAGCCTGTCAGTTTTGCCTGATCGCGGCGCCGGGCGCGGAGGGGTTGGTGGGGCCGAAGGGAATGCCGGCGGGGATGGGAATCTCCATGGCGTATGCCTGGTCCGGCGCGGCGCCGTATTGCAGGCTCAGGCGGATGGCTCGGGGCAGATCGTCGCCGTCCCAGCGGTTGCTCCAGGTTTCACCGTCATAGGCGGCCATAACCAGAGCGCGGAGCGGCGCCCATGTTTCGCGGATAAGGTTGGTGCCGTCGGCGGCGCCCGGCAGGGGCCGGCTGAGCCGCTCCAGGATATAGGCGTCGGCCGCCGGGCCGGGCAGCAATTGCACCTGCACCGCTCGCGCGGCGTAATGCCGGGGCCCGAGTTCGGGTGAAAACGGCTCCGCGGTGTAAAAACGGCAGAGCATGCCCGGGAAATCGTTGGTGGCCCCGGTCAATTCCAGCGGCGGGTTGGTCAGGTTGGCCGGGATCATGGCGCACATGAAGTCGCGCGCCAGGACGTCGAGCGCGTCCGCCGCCGCCGCCGCGCCGCGGCCGCCGGCCTGGCGGCCCGCGGTTTGGATGGCGGAAAAATACACCGTGAACAAGACGGAAAAAATCAGGACGGCGATGGCCGTTGCCGCCAATAATTCCAGCAGGGTTGCGCCATGGCGCCGGCAGCGGAAATACGGCCTCGGCATCGGCATGGCGGGTTCCTCCCCCATGGATTTCCGGAGCAAAAACGTGGCCCGGCCGGAATTATTTCAGCACCTGGGCCACAAAATAAATCACGCCGGCCAGGGCCAGGATGCCTACGATGGCGATGACCGCCATCCAGACGCTCTTGTTGTCGCGGCGGCGGGCGCCGAAGGGCGAAACGCTGGAAAAGGATTTGGGCTTGACGTCGGGCGGAGCCACATCGGCCACGACATCGGCATTGGCCAGCGTGGTGGCGGTCA
>JAXGSX010000059.1:0-14469 GCA_040775225.1 Kiritimatiellia bacterium
ACAATGCCGGATGCCCCGGTCCTGGAGGAAGGCGATGGCGGGGCGGAGGTCGGGGGCGGAGACATGGCGGACGGCGAAATCCGGCTCCCGCCAGGCGCGCATCAGGCGCAGGCCGGCGTACAGGTTGTATCCGATCAGCGCCGCCATGACGGCGGCCAGGGCGCCCCGGGCCAATTGCGCCGGCCAGGCCCGGCCGGCGGGTAACGCGGCGGCCAGGCCGGCCCAGATCAGCGGGAAACACCAGACGGCCGGCAGCAGGTAACGTGTGCTGCGGGAATCGAACCGGGCGCTGGTGACGGCGGCCGCCGTTGCCGCCAGCGCGATGGCCAGAAACAGGTCCCAGGGCGCCAGCTCCAGCCGGCGGCGGCGCAGGAGTCCGGCCAGCAGCCGGCCGGCGCGCACGAGCAGCAGCCCGGCGCAGACGGCCAGCCACAGGTAAAACGCCGCCGGGTCCAGTTGCGGAATGAAATGCAGCGGCGTTTCGTCCGGGAAAACATTCGGCTCGATGCCCAGGGCCGAGAGCATGGCCTGGCGGAATGCGCCGCCGGTCAGGCGCCCGCGGATTACGGCCCAACCGGCGGTGTCCGACACGGCCTGGTGCGCCCCGGGAATCAGCCATTTGGCCAGCAGGAACGGCAACAGTCCCAGCCCCAGCCCCGCCAGCCAGGCCGACAGCCGGCCCGCCAGGCGCCGCCCGGTTCCCGCCAGCACGGCATAGACTCCGGTCCCCAGCGTCACCGGCAGGGCCAGCATGGTGGAACTGAAGGCCAGGCCGCCGGCCAGGCCGCAGACGCCGGCCCAGCGCCGGCGTTGGGCATGCAAGGCCGCCAGGATGGCTATCAGGCTGCAGGCCGTCAGGGCGGTGTAGCCGGTGATGCGGTAGGCGCTTTGCTGCATCAGGAGATAGGCGGAGGGGAACAGAATCCACAGGCCGGCGCTCCATCCCGCCCAGCGCGCACGGTTGCCGCCGCCGGCGCCCATCCGCAGCGCCTGCCGCAGGATCAGCAGCAGCAGCGCCACATCCAGCAACCCGAACAGGAAGGGAATCAGCCGCGCGCCGCATTCCGTCCGGGGCAGCCAGCGGATGAAGGGCGCGGCCAGATAGGACATAATCGGGAATTGGTACGGCTGCGCCAGGAACAACAAATGGTGCTGTCCCGCGGCAATATCCTCGGCCATCAGGAACTCGGCCGCTTCATCCGAAGTAACGGGAACCTGATGGATGCTGATGCAGCAAAAAACCAGCCGCAACGCCAGGGCGGCAACGGCTGACAGGATCATGCCGGCGGCAAGAAGCTTTTTTTTCATGCCTGTTTCGGCGGCTGCCGGGCAACCAGGTCATTGACATGCGCCAGCGAATCGAATGTGCCGGCGTCGCTCCACCAGCCCGGCAGCATGTCCAGCTGCATTAATCCCTGCCGGACGTAAGCGTTGTTGACATCGGTAATTTCCAACTCGCCGCGCCGGCTCGGCCGGCAGGTGCGGATGATGTCGAAAACAGCGGCATCGTAGAAATATATGCCGGTGACGGCGATGTTGGATTTTGGGCGGGCGGGCTTTTCCTCGATGCCCGCCACGCGTCCGTCCGCCACTTCCGCCACGCCGAACCGCTCCGGATCGGCGACAGCCTTGCCCAGGATGCGCGCGCCGCGGCCCTGCTTGCGGAAATCCGCGGCGAACGGGGCCAGGGCATCCTCGAAAATATTGTCGCCCAGTATGACGGCCATCGGGTCGCCATGGCAGAAATTCTCGGCCAGGCTTAGCGCTTGGGCGATGCCGCCGGCCTCGTCCTGAACCTTGTAGGTAAAATGGCACCCGAATTCGCGGCCGGAACCGAGCAGGCTGACCATGTCGCCCATGTGTTCGGTGCCCGTCACCACCAGGACTTCTTGAATTCCCGCGCCGGTGAGTTTTTCGATCGGGTAGTAGATCATCGGCTTGCGGCCGACAGGCAGGAGATGCTTGTTGGTCACCTTGGTCAGGGGCATTAAACGCGAGCCGGTGCCGCCTGCCAGAACAATGCCTTTCAGATTCATGGCGCAGCCTTGGTATAGGTGAAATCCGCGGGCAGATTGCGGAACGGCGGGTTTTTCTGGTCTTTCGGCGAAAGCAAAGGCGCTTTGGTCGGCCAGGCGATGAGCAAGTCCGGATCATTCCAGATCAGACCGCGTTCGCCTTGCGGGTAATAATAATCGCCGCAGGCGTAAATGACGTCCGCCTGCGGGCTGGTGACGCAGAACCCATGCGCGAAGCCCACGGGCACGAACAATTGCTTGCGGTTTTCCGCGGACAGTTCCACGCCGATCCATTGACCGAAGGTGGGCGAACCGCGGCGAATGTCCACTGCCACATCGAAGACTGCGCCCTGGAGCACGCGCACCAGCTTGGCCTGAGGCTGGCCAACCTGGTAATGCAGCCCGCGCAGGGTGTTTTGGATGGAATGGGAATGATTATGCTGAACGAATTCCAGGTCTATGCCATGCCTGGCGAACAGTTTCCGGCTGTAGGTTTCCATGAAAAAGCCGCGGCTGTCGCTGAACACCGTCGGCTCGATCAAAATTACGTCCGGCAAGGCAGTCGGTATGAAACGCATAGCTTCTCCAATCAGAATCCCTGCATTATCGGGTTTTACCTGCCAAAAGACAACATTATTTTGCGCCCTGCGCCAAACTTGCGCGGTGAAAATTCAGGCATGATCTGTGAGCCAATTTCAAAAGTCGTTCCCTGCCACCTTGCGCGGCGGGAACTTTTGCCATTGGATGCTGTATGATTTTACAGGCGGGGAATTCCTGTGCGGGATTCAAATCCCGGGGAAGAGCAGGTGCAGGCGGCAGGGGCCGCGCGGCGGCCGGCCGGCCTCCTCGCCGCGCGCGATAATGCGGCGGGCCTGGCGGGCCAGTTCCGCGTCCAAATCCGCCTGACCGGTCGGCGTCTCGATCAATACGCGCGCCGCCCGGCCGGTTTCGTCAAAGTCCAGCAGCAGCACGGCGGAACAGGGCGCCGCCGGGCGCGGCAGTGCGGCGGCGTCAACTTGCGAGAAATCCAATTCCAGCGCGGGGTCGGGCTTGGTCAGGCTGATTTCAAACGGCAAACCGCCGGCTGCCGCCGGCGGAGCCAATTGCGCGGTGTCCGGCGGATCAATGGCATGCAGCCGGAAAATATTGCCGCCAAGATAATCCCGGAATAATGTCCAGTGCCGCTGGCCGGTAGCATTAAAAATACCGGCGCCGGAATCCCGGCCGGCGCCGGAATCCCGGCCGGCGGTTGGCGGCGGCAGCAACGCGGAGGCCTCCAGGGGGGGGACAACCAGATGTTCGCCGCTTTCCGGCGCCAGTTGTGCGGGGGCGCCCGGAAGCGCAATGGCGGCGGGCGACCAGATGGCGGCGTATTCGGCGGAAGTATGCGCGCCGTAAGGCAGAAAAAACACCTGCGGGACGGCCGGCTGCGGCCGCGGCGCCGGCGGATGCCATTCCGGCCAGCACCAGATTCCGGCCGCCAGCATTGCCAGCGCCGCCAGGCCGGCCGTTCCCAGGCGCCGGGCGTATAAGTGATCGGGAATCATGGCAGCAATTCCTCGCCGAAAGCCGGACGGATTGCCAGATTGATTTGGCGGATGCCGGCGGCCATGGCCATGTTGATCACCCGGATAACCATGCCGTACTGCACGCGCAAATCCGCTTCGATAGACAAACCGGCCTGGCGGTTGCGGTGCGCGGCCTGGTTGAGCGCGAAAGCCAGTTCTTCCAGCGGGATGCGGTTGTCATTGAAAAAAATCAAGCCCTCCTGGGTCATGACCAGCACCATCGTGTTGTAATGCGTGCCGGCGGTGAATTCGGACTGGGGCAATTGCAGGTTGATGCCCGGCCGCAGCACCAGTCCCGATTTCAGGATCAAAAACATCACCGCCAGCAAGGCGACATTCACGATCGGCACCACCAAACCCAGCGGGCCGACCGTCAGCCGCCGTTGCGGGCGGTACCGGCGCCAGCGCTGGCGCTGTGATTCGGCCGGAGACATGCTGGAATCGCGGCTATTCATGAATGGTTTTCCAACCGGGCCACCAGCGCCATGATATCGCCGGAGGATTGCTCCATGTCCAGCGCCAGTGCGTCAATTTTAGCCATGATCAAACTATAGCCCAGCATGGCGGCGATGGCCACGATCAAGCCGGCGGCGGATGTCAGCAGGGCCAGCCACATGCCGCCCGCCAGATCGGCGGCCTGGATCAGGGGCGCTTTCTGCTGGATGACGATCAGCATCCGGATGAGGCCCAGCACCGTGCCCAGCAATCCCAGGAGGGGCGCGGCCTGGGCGGAGAGCGAAAGCATAACCGTGCGCCTTTCCATCCGCTTGATTTCCATCAGCGCCGCCTGATCAATCGCCTGGCGGACGGCGTCCGGGCCGGCGCGATACTGCTGGATGGCGGCGCGGGTGATGGCCGGCACCGGTCCGGGCGTTTCCTCGCAAATGCTGAGCGCCTCGTCAATATTGTTGCGGTTAAGAATGTTGGCGATGCCCTTGAAGAAGTCCGCGGATTTGATGCGCGCCCGGTGCAGATGAAACAGGCGCTCGATGAAAACGGCCAGCGCGGCCGTTCCGCACAACAGGATCAGCCACATCAGCGGGCCGCCCAGCATGATAAAGGTCAGCATAAGGGATCCTCAGTCTAATAAAAAAACATCCATTGATCCAGCCGGATTTTCCGGATGCGTTCCGCGGCGTCGTGGCTGGCGGCCACCCTGGCGTCCACCACGCGCTGGTAAATGGCCGCCGCTTTCCGCCAGGCTTTTTCTTCTTCCATCATGGCGGCGGCGTTAAATGCGGCGCGGGTGAACCATACCGCGTTTTTGGCCCGGCTTTCCGGGTGATTGAAGAAATTGTAGACGACATTCATGTAATTCTCGAAAGCGGCGCCGGTTTGTCCTGTTTTTTCCAGGCAGCGCCCGATCTTGTAATCGGCCTGCATCCGGGCGGCCGGCGCGACATCCGCCCGGTTGAGAATCATGCGGTAGGATGCAATGGCCTCCGTGTAGCGTTGCGGGTCTTCGGAACCGAGGGTAAACTGGCTGTCGCCCTTGCGGAACCAGGCGCGCTCCGCCAGGTAACTGTCGGGCGCCTGCTTGATGATTTCATCAAAAATCAGGATCGCGCCGGCGAATTCGCCCAGTTCGCACAGGGCTTCGCCCTGGTAAAACCGGGCTTCCGCCTGCTTGTTGGTGTCGGGATAGCGGCGGATCAGCAGCGCAAAATGCTCGTTGGCGCGCCGGAATTCCTGTTGCATCAGGGCGGCACGGCCGGCCCAGAAGAGGGCGTCATCCGCCAGCGGCGCGTCCGGATAATCGCGGGACAAGTTCAGGAAATCATTTTCGGCGAGATAATAGGCGCCGCGGTTGTAATTGTTTTCGGCCAGCCAGAACAGGGCATCAGGCGCGCGGGGCGAGTCAGGGTGGGTTTGCAGGAATTTTTGAAAACTCTCGACGGCGCGGGCATCCTCGCGCAGCATGTAATGGCACCAACCTTGCATGTAGGCCGACATCGGTCCGGCCGGACTCCCCGCGTGCTCGCCGGTGATTTGCCTGAATTTACGCAATGCCGGCCGGAAAAGTCCCGCGCGGTAATCCAGCAATCCCATCTGGTACAGGGCGGTGGCCCGTGCCATGGGGGGGGTATGCCCGGCCGCCAGTTGGTAAATCGCCCGGGCTTCATGCAGTTTCCCCTGTTGTTGCAGGATGGCGCCGATCTGCAGGAAGGCTCGGGCGGTCAAAAACTCGTCCGCGCCGGCGTCCGCCAGGGACCATAAGGCTTCCATGGCCTCTTCGGGAAGATTCTGGTTTTGCAGGCAGAGCGCTGATTGAAACAACGCCTGTTCGGCCAGCGCCGTGGCCGGCGCTAATTCCATTACGCGCCGGTAAGCGTCGGCGGCGGGCTGGTATTGTCCGGCCGCCAGGAAAGCATCGCCCGCCTGGCGCAGCAGTTGTGCGCGCGCCGGCGCTCCTTCCGCCAACTCGGCGGCTTTTTCAAATGCGGCGGCGGCTTCCAGCGGCCGGTTCAATTGCGTCAACAGCGTTCCGCGCGCCTGCCAGGCCTGCTCCAGGCCCCGGGCATCGTTGAAGGTCTCGATGTAATTCTGGAATTCAACCAGGGCTTTCTCATGCAGACCAAGTCTTTGCAGGGTTTGCCCGAGGTTCAACTGCACGCCGGCGGCCGCAGCGGCGGGAGCCGCGGCGACGAACCTGCGGATTAAAGTTGTGCCATCGTCAGTTTTGCCCATGCGCAGCAGCAACTCGCCCTTGCGCAGGTTGGCTTCATTTTTCAATTGCGGGTCGGATACGCGCGTCAAACATTGATCCATCAGGTTGATTGCCTCGACCTGATTGGTTTCCGCTTCCGCCACGGCGGCCAATTCCAGCAGGGCCAGTCCGCGGATTTCATCCGGCATATGCTGCGGTTGGATCAGGGGAAGCAGCATCTCCCGCGCCGCCGCCGGCTGGCGGCTGTCCAACAACAGGCGCGCCAGCAAAATGCGGCCTTGCTGCCCGGCGCGCTCGGCCGGGTGGCGTTTCACCAGTTCCGCCAGGATTTCGCGGGCCTTGTCGAATTCGCCGGCCTCCACCAGCGCCCGCCCCCAGTCCAGCCGGTTGGCGGCGTCTTCGGGCAGGTCGCCGTAGAGCTTGGTGAATTCGGCGAATGCCTCCAGCGCTCCGCGCTGACGGCCTGACTTCAGGCAGGACCAGGCGCGCAGTCGCAGGGCGAACGGCAGGTACTCCGAGCCCGGGAAACGCGCGCTGAAATCCCGGATCAATTCCAGGCTCTGCTCCCAGTTGCCCAGTTCAAACTCGGCGGTCGCCAGCCAGAAATCCAAGGCGTCTCCCTGGTCCAGTTTGGCCGCCCGAGCGCGCCAGGGCCTCAGCAAATCGCGCGCGGCGGCGTGATCCTGCTGTCCATGCCGGGCGCGGGCCAGCACAATCGCGCCGGCAAGCTGCTTTTCCGGCGGCAAATCCGGCTGGGCGAGATATTCGCGGGCATGGGTCTCCGCCAGCGGATATAACTCATCGGCCAGCGCCGCCTGGGCGTTGCGGAGCAGGTGCTCGGACGCGGTTGCCGGTCCGGCGGCAGGCGGCGCGTTGGTTCCGGAAGCCGTAATCCAGCCGGCGAGGACCAGCGCGAGGCACGGAAGCGTCGTACGCCGGCGGAAACCGGCCGGTATGTTTGGATGCAATGGCGGCATGAGCTAAAAAATATCGCAAACTTGCCGTTTTATCAACTGTAAATCATGACTGGCCGATGAGCCCCAGCAGTTCTAATCCGTCGTGGAACAAGGTTAAAGCCAGGAGACACAAAACCAGGCCCAGGGCGCGTATCACCCATCGGAACGCTTGGCCGGCGATGTAACGCTGCGACCTGGCAAGCAGCGCCGCCAGCAGGATTTTGGCGCCGACCAGGCAGAGGTAGAATCCCAGCAGAAACGCCGGGAGCGCCGCGGACTGCGTCCTGGAGGCTTCCGCCATCAAGGGCGCCCCGACCCCGCCCCAGAACAGGTAGGGATGGGGATTCAAGATGTTGGCCAGAATGCCCTTGAACAGCGGTCCGGGGCCGGGCCCTGCCGGCGCGATATCGAGTTGCGGGGCGCGCAGGTTGGCGCCGCCCAGGTACAGCAAGAGACATCCGCCGGCCAGCGCCACGATCCCCAGCAGGCGATTGGAATCGGATAGCCGGGAGAGAATCAGCAGGGTCAGGGCAATGATCGGCAGGTCGGTGATCAGGGGGGCCAGGGCGACCTTGATGCCGGCCTTGACGCCATGCCGCAGCGTTTCGGCGGCGACCAGCGTCAGCAACGGTCCGGGGGCCAGGCCGGAGGACAGCCCCAGCGCCGCGCCGATGGCGAGAAAATAAATCATGGCATGCCCAGTATCCGCCGCAGCATCTGGCCGGTATAGGAGGCGGCGCACCGGGCGACTTCCTCGGGCGTGCCGGAAGCGACCACCTGTCCGCCACAGTCCCCGCCTTCGGGGCCGAGGTCAATGATGTAGTCGGCGGTTTTAATGACATCGGGATTGTGTTCGATGACCAGCACGCTGTTGCCGGCGTCGCGCAGTCTGGCCAGCACTTCCAGCAATTTATGAATGTCGGCAAAATGCAACCCCGTCGTGGGTTCGTCCAGCAGGTAGATGGTTCGCCCGGTGTCTTTGCGGGCGAGTTCGGCGGAGAGTTTCAGGCGCTGCGCCTCGCCCCCGGAAAGCGTCGTCGCGGACTGGCCCAGGTGGATGTATCCCAGGCCGACATCGGAGAGGGTTTGCAATTTGCGCCGCAGGAGCGGCACGGCGCCGAAGAATTCCAGCGCCTCATCTACGGTCATCTCCAGCACTTCCGCGATGTTGCGGCCGTTGTACCGCACTTCCAGCGTCTCGCTGTTGTAGCGTTTCCCCCGGCATTGCTCGCAGGTGACGTAGATATCCGGCAGGAAATGCATTTCAATCTTGATGATGCCGTCGCCGCGGCATTTTTCGCAGCGGCCGCCCTTGACATTGAAACTGTAGCGGCCGGGTGCGAACCCGCGCGCCTTGGATGCCGGCAGCCTGGTGAAAAGCTGCCGGATGATGGTAAAGGCATCGGTGTAAGTCGCGGGGTTGCTGCGCGGCGTGCGGCCGATGGGTTCCTGGTCAATGACGATGGCCTTATTGAGGTTATCCATGCCCTGGATCGCGCGGTGGGCGCCCGGGCGTTCCTTGGAATTGTAGAAATGGCGGAAAAGCGCCCGGCGCAGGATTTCATCCACCAGCGTGCTTTTACCCGAGCCGGACACCCCCGTGATGCAGACCATGACGCCCAGGGGGATATGCACGTCAATGTCGCGGAGGTTGTTTTCCGCCGCGCCCAGGATGCTCAGGCGGCCGTCCGGCCGGCGGCGTTTACGGGGGATTTCAATCCGCAGGTCGCCGTTCAGGTACCGGGCGGTCAGGGAGGCGGCGGCGGCCGGCAGGTCCGCGGCCGGCCCGGCGAAGACCACCTCGCCCCCGTGCCGGCCGGCGCCGGGGCCCATGTCCACCACGTAATCGGCCTGGCGGATGGTGTCTTCGTCATGTTCCACCACGACGACGGTGTTGCCCAGGTCGCGCAGATGCTGCAGGGTGCGGATCAGGCGCTGGTTGTCGCGGTGGTGCAGGCCGATGCTGGGTTCGTCCAGCACGTACAGCACGCCCACCAGGCCGGAACCGATCTGGGTGGCCAGCCGGATGCGCTGGGCTTCACCCCCGGAAAGCGTGCCGCTTTCGCGGTCGAGCGTCAGGTAATCCAGTCCGACATCGTGCAGGAATTCCAGCCGCTGCCGGATTTCCTTGACGACTTCCCGCGCGATTTTCTCCTCTTGCGCCGGCAATTTCAAGGTTCGGAAAAATTCGCGCGCCGCGCCGACGGACAGACGGCAGATGTCCACAATGGATTGGCCGGCCACGCGGCAGGCGATCACCTCCGGTTTGAGGCGCGCGCCCTGGCAGTCGGGGCAGGGCCGGCGGCTCATGTATTGCTCGAGTTTTTTACGCACCAATTCGCTGTCGGTTTCCGTGTAGCGCCGGGCCAGGTTGGGGAGGATGCCTTCGAACGGCTTGGCGTAGCGGTGGTAGCCGCCGCCGCGCCAGTAGCCGGACGGCACATCCTCGGCGCCGGAGCCGTGCAGCAGGATTTTGCGCAGATCGGCGGGCAGTTCCCGGAACGCCGTGTCCAGGCTGAAATTGTAATGCCGCGCCAGGGCGCGCAGCAGGGCGTTGTAATACATGATCAGGCGGCGGCCGCCGCGACGCCAGGCGTGAATGGCGCCGCCGTGAATCGAGAGGTCGGGGTTGGGAATCACCAGGTCCGCGTCGAATACCAGGCGCATGCCCAGTCCGGCGCAGGCGGGGCAGGCGCCCTGCGGGCTGTTGAAGGAGAAATGCCGCGCGGTTAATGCCTCGAAACTGATGCCGCACTCCGGGCAGGAATTGTTTTCGGAGTATATTTTTTCAACCGGCGTGGCGTCGCCGGTCTGGCACAAGACGCGCATTTCGCCGTCGCCGTGGCGGAGGGCGAGTTCCACCGAATCGGTCAGCCTGGTGCGGATGCCGGCGTTCATTTCCAGGCGGTCAACCACCAGGTCCAGGTTGTGCTGCAGGCGCCGGTTCAATTTCGGCGCCTGATCGAGTTCCACGATCCGACCGTCAATCCGCATGCGCACAAATCCCTGACGGCGGACCGATTCCAGGATTTCCAGGTGCTGCCCCTTGCGTCCGCGCACCAGCGGCGCCAGCAGAACCAGGCGGGCGCCGGCCGGCATTTGCATCAGGCGGTCCACGATTTCCTCGGCGCTCTGGCGGCTTACGCCCCGGCCGCACTTGTGGCAATGCTGGTGGCCGATGTTGGCGAAGAGCAGGCGCAGGTAGTCGTGGATTTCCGTGGTGGTGGCGACGATGGAGCGCGGGTTGGCGCCGGCGGTGCGCTGCTCGATGGCAATCGCCGGCGCCAGCCCGTCAATGTAGTCCACTTCCGGCTTGTGCATCTGGTCGAGGAATTGCCGGGCGTAGGCCGAAAGGCTTTCGACATACCGCCGCTGGCCTTCGGCGTAGAGGGTATCGAACGCCAGGGATGACTTGCCGGAGCCGCTCAGGCCGGTGATGACGGTCAGGCGGTTGCGCGGCAGACGCACGGTGATGTTTTTCAGGTTGTGCTCGCGGGCGCCCGCGATGGTGATCTGTTCGCTGCTCATGGCCGTCCTTTATAGCATTTGCGCCCGGCCGGCCGCAATGCATTTCTGGCCCGCTTAATCGCTTGACAGGGCCGCCGGCGCCCGGCAAAATGTTGGCGATCGTTAAGCTCCGTCAGGTCGGCCGGATTGCGTTCCGGGTCCGGACCCTGTCCGAGTGGGAGCGGGCGTCGCAGAAACTTGCGCGGCGCAAAATTCAGGTGGTAGAAATTCGGCGGTATGTAAAAACCCGGGAAAATCCAAAAAAGGAGGAATGCAATGAATGCGCAGATGCTGTCAGATTTCCTGATGTGGTGCACGATTCTGAACGCAGGGTTCCTGATCCTGTCGTCCTTGATCATGATGTTTGCCGGCGATTTCGCGTATGGCATGCACCGCCGGTGGTTTCCCATGCCGCGGGAAACGTTCAATGTTGTGATTTACTCGTTCCTGGGCCTGTACAAGATATTCGTGATTGTTTTTAACCTGGTCCCGTGGGTTGCGCTGATGCTTGCCGCATGAGCGGACTATGCCGGACCAGGCGGCGCGGCGCCGGTGAAGCCGCGCGCTACGACTCGCATGAGGGAGCGATCCATGAGCGACCGGCCGAATATTTTGCTCTTTTTTACCGACGACCAGCGTTTTGATACGATCAACGCTCTGGGGAACCGCCAAATCCAAACCCCTAATCTTGACGCGCTGGTCCGGCGCGGCACAACCTTCACGCATGCCCACATTCCCGGCGGAACGTGCGGTGCGGTCTGCATGCCCAGCCGGGCCATGCTCCACACCGGGCGAACCCTGTTTCACATAGACGGCATGGGCGAGCGGATTCCTCCCGGCCACGCTACGCTGGGCGAATGCCTGCGCCGGTCCGGGTATGAGGCTTTCGGCGCCGGCAAATGGCACAACTCTCCGGACTCCTACGCGCGGAGTTTTTCCGCCGGCGCGGAAATATTTTTTGACGGCATGGGCGATCACTGGAATGTGCCTGCCTGCCGGTTCGATCCGACGGGGAAATATGATGTGCGCCGGCCTTACATCCGCGACACGCGCCATTCGAACAAGCTGGACTACTGGTATTGCGATCATATAACGCTGGGCCGGCATTCCACGGATTTGTTCGCCGACGCGGCGATTGACTACCTTGCCGGCAGAAATCCGTCCCGGCCGTTTTTCATGTTCGTTTCGCTCATGGCCCCGCATGATCCGCGGACCATGCCGGAGCGTTTCCGGCAGATGTACGATCCGGCAAGCATTGAATTGCCGCCCAATTTTCTGCCGGAACACCCGATAGATACCGGCGCGCTCAGGGTCCGCGATGAAATGCTGGCGGCATTTCCCCGCGATCCCGCCGAAATCAGGCGGCATATCGCCGAATATTACGCGATGATATCGCACCTGGATGACGCCTTCGGCCGTCTCGCCGCGGCCTTGCGGGCCCGGGGCGCCTTGGAGAATACGCTGATTGTTTTCGCCGGGGACAACGGCCTGGCGCTGGGCCAGCACGGGCTGATGGGGAAACAGAACCTGTATGACCACAGTGTCAGGGTTCCGCTCATTTTCGCTGGGCCGGGCGTTCCGGCGGGCCGGCGGTGCGGCAAGCTGGCCTACCTGCTCGATATCTTTCCGACGATTTGCGATCTCGCAGGCATCGTGGTTCCGGAATCCGTTGAAGGCCGGAGCTTGGCGCCATGCCTGGCCGGGGATGACGCCTGTCCGCGCCCGGCGCTGTACCTGGCCTACGCGGACGGCATCCGCGGGGTTACGGACGGGCGCCGCAAACTCATAGAATATGCCGGCGGCGAGACGCAGTTATTCGATCTCTTGCGGGATCCGTTCGAAATGCATAATACCGCCGGCCGGGATTCGTCCGCCGCGGCCCTGCGGGAGTTGCGGCAGAAACTGCTGGAATTTTCGCGCGCGTGGGACGATCAAGGCCACCCGACCGGGCAGAGGTTCTGGAGGAGGCGGTCGGACTTGCAGGGGCAGTGAATGCGCAACGCGGCCTTCCTGGTTTATGGGAAGCCTGAATCCGTGATGAGGTCAGTATGCCGTAGATGCGAGGCGCGAAGGATGAAGCTGTATAAATATACTGCGAATCCTTCGCAACAAAGCAGATGCGGCATAATGGCCTCACCCGCAGGGCGGTCTTTTCCGTCAAACAGCGCCGAGTGTTTTTAGTGATATTTTAAAATGCCATAAATTGTTGTTTATGCGAACATTATCCTGACAACATAAAATCCCGTCACGGATTCAGGGGAAGGGCAATGCCATGTTTGAGGATATAACATTGATCCAGGATCGCCGGACCGGCCGGGTTGCTTCCTGGGACACCAGCGGAAGAAACCGCGATTTCTGGGTCATCCCGCCGGGCAAATCCAAAGTGCTGGCCGATATTCAAGGTCCCGGCCGCATCACCCATATCTGGATGACGCAACCGAAACACTACCGCGAATGCTTGATCCGGATCACCTGGGACAACGCCGGCCATGCCAGCGTCTTGTGCCCGTTGGGCGATTTCTTCGGCCTGGGCCACGGCCTGGTCGCCTCTTACCAGTCCCTGCTGTTTTCCGCTTCCACCCGTTTCCCTTACCAGTTCGAAAAGGGTTGCGCCCTGAATTGCTACGCGCCCATGCCTTTCCGGGAGCGGGCCGTAATCGAACTGGTTAACGAAAGCGGCGAAGAACACCGGCAGTATTTTTACATTGACTTCGAAACCGGCGAAATGCCCCCCCGCCGGGCGGGCTACTTTCATGCGGAATTCCGGCGCGTCAACCCGTTTGGGGGATGGGGGCCTGAAATCGCCGCCAACAAGCTCGGATGCCGCCTGGCTGACGTCGCCAACAAGGCGCGGCAGGCGTGGAACAATAATTACGTGATTCTCGACACGAAAGGCAGGGGCCACTACATTGGCTGCAACCTCAGCGTGACGAATTTCCGCGGCGACTGGTGGGGCGAGGGCGATGACATGATCCGGGTGGACGGCTACAAGTGGCCGCCCGACCTGCACGGGACCGGGTCGGAAGATTACCTGAACCAGGCTTACGGCATGCAGGATAACGCATTCCTGCGCAACGGCAGCTCCATCTTCGAAGGCCGCACGCTGAAGAAATTTTCCCCCGCGCCCTGGAGCGTCGGCGGGCATCAAACCAGCTACGTGCACCACCTGGAAAACCCGGTCCGGTTCCGGAAAGAAATCCGGGTCACGATCGAGCACGGCCACGGGAATCATCTGGCCAACGAGATGTCGTCCACGGCCTATTGGTACGCGGAAAATCCGGCGCCGGCGGTTGCGCCCCCGCCGGTCAAACAACGCCTGGCGGTCCGCCGCGATGAATGCGGCAATTGGATATTCGATGCGGCGCATCAGCGCCCGGGCAAGCCGGTGCCGCTCAACGCCGAAATGCGGGCAATGCGGCGGAAATGGCAGGCCGAATTCGGCCCCGGCCGGCGGCCGGGGAAGTAAAGGATTGCGCTGGGCAATTTCCGGGAACACAGGCGTGCGGGTGTGTCGGACATCTATAAATTATCGCCGATAGGGAGAGACGTTCATGCTGAAAAATATCCTTCTGTCGCTCCTGCTGGCCGGCGGCCTGGCCCTGGCCGGCTGCCAGACCATGCCCCGCGGCGATGCGCCGGTTTACGTTGACAGCGAATACGGCGCCTTGCAGGAAGTGATTGTCGGACTGCCTTACGGGAAATCGCCGGAATTAAATGCGCCGTGGCTGCAGGAAACGCTGAAGGTGCTGCCGCCG
>JAXGSX010000060.1:0-14457 GCA_040775225.1 Kiritimatiellia bacterium
CTCGCTCGGGAATATTCCAAGAACTACAAGAGATTACTTGCCATCGTTGAGGAAATGACTATCCTAAACATGGAATTGATCAAGCGTGATGCCGATCTCTGACTGCGGTCAGAGAGGCGTTAGAACTTGTGACTGTCGAGTGCATAAACGGCAGGCGTTATGTCGGCAATATAAGCACGGGTTCGCTTGGTTTGGATGCTAACATCAGCGAATCAAACCGTCAATTTTCCAGGCATGTATCTTTGCATGTTTGTCATGTATATTTGCCCGTTGATTTCCATCCCAGCAGGATTGCGGCATTATCGTGATATATTTTGCGCAGTGCCTGGCCCGGCAGATGCAGCCCGCGAATCCGCCAGCGGTAACGGCCGAAGGTGCCGTCGTAATCGGGCGGGATAATGCCGTCGTCGTCCGTCTCCAGGAATCGAAAATAACTGCGATACATTTTTGCCGATGGCGGCATGTCCGTGCCGAACAGCAGCCGGTCCTGCCACCGGATGAAGAACGCGCGCGCGGCGTCCGGCTGATACCCCAGGTCGTCAATCCGCGCCGAGAAATCCAAAATCAGGTTCGGGCATGACGCCAGCAGTTCCGCGGCATAATCCAGGTTTTCCGGCCAGTTGGCCATGTGGGGCAGGATGAATTGCGTGCGAGGGTGGCGTTGCAGAAGATTGCGGCAATGGCGCTGCAGCACGGCGAAGGACGGGAACCGGCGCCGGTCGGCATAGCTCCACGAAGGGTATTTCTGCAGCGAGGAATAATGCGGGTTGCCCGGGCGGATCGGCTGGAAAAATCCGCGGGGATCGGCCTGGTGAATCAGCACGGGAAGGCCCAGGCGGCCGCATTCATCCCAGACCGGGGCCAGCCGCCGGTCGTCGCAGAATATCAAGCGGCCGCTGCCGTCGCGGTAATGCAGTCCGAGTTCTTTCAGGACTTTCAGCCCGCGCGCCCCCTGCCGGGCGTGGCCATGCAGCATAGCGAGCGTCTCGTCTACGAACCGGGAGGCGTCCGTAAAAAGCGGCTTGGAAGCGGGCCGGGCAAAAGTGGCGGCGGTGAAACTGAAGAAACGCCGCGCCGTCCGCGGGGACGCGCGGGACAATACGGCGTTGTATGGGGTCTCCTGCCATTGGTACCCGCCGCCGGCCCAGACCATTTGCATGTTGCCGGTGAGATTGCCGTATAAAACGATGCCGACCCGGTCCATGACGCGGGCCACGCGGGCGGGATTAAACCCGGCCCAGGCATGATTGTGAAAGTCAATTGCCGGGAAGCGCGGCGGCGCCGGCCGGGTGGGGGATGGGGGTGATGTATGCGAGGCGGCGCGATGGTGACGGTGCATGTGCGCATGGTAACGGGAAGTCGGGCGGATGTCAATGTATGCGGGCGGCAATTTTCATTGACATTGGCGGTTGATTGCGCTTTTATTTAACCACTAAGTTCATCCGGCGCAAAATCATTTTAAATTCATACCCTCAGCAGAAAGAATACGATTATGGCCGCTAAACATGGTCTGGGACGCGGTTTGGCTGCATTGATCAAGGACAATCCCGCGCCAGCGCCAGCCGCCGAGACCGCGGCCGCGGCCGCAGCGCCGGCGACGGCCGAATTGCCGCCCACGGAGTTGCCGGTCGGCCTGATTCACGTCAATCCGCTTCAGCCCCGCGATGCTTTCGCGCCGGAATCGCTGGATGAATTGGCCGCTTCCATCAAATCCTGCGGTGTGCTGCAGCCTTTGCTGGTGCGCAAACAGGATGGCCGATACGAACTGGTGGCGGGCGAAAGGCGGTTGCGCGCGGCCCGCCAGGCCGGCCTGGCTGCCGTGCCGGTGCGCCTGGTGGAAACCGGCGACCAGGGGGCGCTGGAATTGGCGCTGGTGGAAAACCTCCAGCGCGCCGACCTGAACCCCATGGAAGAAGCCCGCGGGTATCGGCGGCTGGCCGACCAATTCGATCTGTCGCAGGAAGCCATCGCGAGCCGGGTGGGGAAGGCCCGCGCTACCGTGGCCAACGCCTTGCGCCTGCTGGATTTGCCGGAGGAAGTGCAGACCATGTTGACCGATGGGCGGCTTTCCGCCGGCCATGCCAAGGTTTTGCTGGGAGTGGGCTTGCCGGAAGAACGCTGCCTGTTGGCGCGCCGGGCGGTAACGGAAGGCTGGTCGGTGCGCAACATGGAAAAAGTTGTCGCGCGCCTGGCGCGCGGCGGACGGCGGTCGCGGCGCACACTCGACGTTGATATTCCGCCCGAGCATTTGCGGCATTTGACCGACGCGCTGCACCAGCATTTCGGCACGGCGGTGCGGCTGGCGCCTTCGCGCACCCTGGCCGGCGGGCGCAAGATCAAGGGCACGCTGGAAATTGATTTTTATTCCAACGACGATTTCAATCGCATCCTGGAAATTCTGGGTGTTTCAATATAAACTGCGCCCGCCAAGATTCCGGTTGAAATCCGGGATCGGATGTGACATACTGCTTCCCGTTTTTGCCGGTGGGTATAGCTCAGTTGGTTAGAGCGTCAGATTGTGGATCTGAATGTCGCGGGTTCGAGTCCCGTTACCCACCCCATTTTGCCGCCGGGCGCAATCCGGCCGGATTGATTTCCGCCGGGGCCCGGCCAGGAGAATCCCGGGAATGTTACGCACACTGGCGGACGATCAAAACACCGGCCGCGCTCCCGTTCAAACATTGTGCGTGCGCGGAGTGCCTTACGCCAATTCCGCCGCCCGGTTCTGGCTGGCGCTCCTCCGGGAAGTGCGCGCGGATTATCCCCGCTGCGACGCCATGGCGCTGACGGCTTTGATGGATGGCCCGCTGCAGCCGGAACTGTTGTTTCCCACCCTGGCCCTGGAACGGGAAATTCAGCGCGCCGCCGCCGCGGGACGCCATGACACCCTGGCCGCAATCATCGCCGAGTGCGAATTGCTGGGCCTGCCCGGCGGCGTGCAGTTGGAATTGCGGGCCGGCGCGGAAGAGATTACCCGCCGCGAGTTGCCGCGCGATTGCGTGGACGCGGAAATTTTTGCCTATCTGCTGGCCTGGCTGCTCGACTGGGCGGAAATCCCGGATGCCCAATGGAACGCGGAACATGTGTCCGGCGCCATATCCGCCGCCGCCGGGGAAACCGCCATGGCGTTGCGCTTGGATTTGTCGAATACGCACTTAAGCGAAGGTCTCTATCGCCGGCGGGTGCTGGTGGAGTGGGAGTGCGGGGCGGAAGTGCGTGCGGGGCTGTAAGAGATCGAGCGCGGGAGACACGAAAAGGGGGGGTGGCTTATGATTTCCGAAAAACGCTTGCGGCAGGAATTGGAACGGACGGTGGAAAGCACGGATTTCAGCGGCTTGGGCCGTAAAACCCGCGGCAAGGTTCGCGACGTTTACCGGCAAAACGGCCGCCTGGTGATTGTGGCCACCGACCGGATTTCAGCCTTCGACAGGGTGCTGGGAACGATCCCCTTCAAGGGACAGGTGCTGAATCAACTGGCAGCCTACTGGTTCAACGCCGCGCGCCAGGTAGCGCCCAACCACATGGCGGCTACGCCCGATCCCTGCGTGATGGTCGTGGAGGAATGCGAGCAACTGGCCCTGGAATTTGTCGTGCGCGGGTACATCACCGGCGTCACCAAGACGTCCCTCTGGTATAATTACCAGCAGGGCGCGCGGGAATATTGCGGCCATGTCCTGCCGGAAGGGTTGCGGCGCGATCAGCAATTGCAGGAGCCCATCCTGACCCCTACCACCAAGTTTGAAGAGCACGACCGCCCGGTCTCCCGCGCCCAGGCGCTGGCTGAAAATCTGATTGATGCCGCCACTTTCGACGTCGCGGCCGAAATCTGCATGCGCCTTTTCCGATTCGGCGTTGAACGCGCCCGGGAACGCGGGCTGATCCTGGTTGACACCAAGTACGAACTGGGCCGGCGCGACGGCCGGCTGTTGATCTCGGATGAAATTCACACGCCGGATTCCTCGCGCTACTGGTTCGCCGACACCTACCCGGAGCTTTTCCAGGCCGGCCGGGACCAGCGCAAGATTGACAAGGAATACGTCCGCGAGTGGTTTGCCGCGCAAGGATTCCGCGGCGAAGGCGATCCGCCGGCCATGCCGGATGAAGTCAGGCTCGAAGCCGCCCGCCGGTACATCCAGGCGTACGAGACCATCACCGGCTGCGAATTCAAGGCCGACGACCGGCCGCCGCTCGAACGCATCCGCGACAACCTGGCCCGGGCGGGATATCTTCCGGGCCGGTGATAAGGTGCTCAAAATATTTGCATGACACGTTGATCATGAAACCGGTAAAGCCGCCTAGAGCAATCCGCATCCGCGAGTGCGGGCGCTGGCGCGATCAACGCTGCATAAACCGGCGGACGACGGCAATCCGTTCGCGCTGAAAGCCTGCACAATAATTCATCCGCTTTACGCTTGCGCCGGGTGAAAATGCACATGCACGCGGCGCGTGAAACCGATGTTTTTCACAAGAATCCGTTCGACTTCCGAAGCAATCCTATCGCCGGACACGACGCTCTGGAGGCCGTTGATGCCGATGGTGACATTCAAAACCAGGTATGGCCCGAAATGATGCGCCTGGACTTCCTCCACCTCAATCACCTCCGGCAGGCCGGCAAGCAGGCTGCGCACTTGCTTGTCGAGGGCGTCGCCCGGCACTGCATCCATCAAATTGGCCGATGAGTCCCGGAGTATCTGAATGCCGGTTTTAAAAACAATCAGCGAGACGATGGCGCCTGCCAGGGGGTCCGCCCAGTAGTATCCCATCCGTCCGGCAAGAATTCCCAGCGCCGCGCCCGCCGCGGAAAAGGCGTCGTTCCGGTGATCCTGCGCCAGCGCCAGCACGGCGGCATTTTCGGTCTGCCCTGCCAGCAGTCGGGTCACGCCGGTCAGCGCGATTTTTATGACAACGGTGCCCAAAGCCACCCAAAGCGTGAAGCCGGCGGCGTGGAGGCGATCGGTCTTTCCCATAAACATATCAAATGCCGCGTTGACGGAATCCCAGAATATCGCCACCGCCGTGGCCATGACAAAGGCGCCCACCACCAACGCGGCGATGCTTTCCATCTGGTTGTGCCCATAAGGATGCTCGCGGTCGGCCGGTTTGCCGGCGAAGGCCATGAAAACCCGCACGATGACAAAAAACACCACGTCGGAGGTGGAGTTGACGCCATCCGCGAGCAATGCCGCGCTGTGGCCCAGAATGCCGGCGGCGGTTTTCACTACCGCCAGCACAAGGTTGGCCGCAAGCCCCAGATTAACGGCCAGCATGCTGCGTTTATGTCGGAATTCCATCGTCGAATCCTTCCGCGTGTTCATGGCGTTCCGCCATTTTCCGCGGCATCCGCCGGGAACCATTTTTGCGTCCGCAGGCAAATCCGCACCAGCCAAAGCATCAGCGGCACTTCGATCAATACCCCCACCACCGTCGCAAGCGCCGCACCCGACGATAGCCCGAAAAGCATTGTCGCCGTGGCAATGGCCACCTCGAAATGGTTCGAGGCCCCGATCATAGCGGCGGGCGCCGCATCGCGGTATGACAGTTTCAGGAGTTTGGCCGCGCCATAACCCAGCCAGAAAATCAACATGGTCTGGATGAACAGGGGAATGGCTATCCATAAAATCGTCAGCGGGTTGCCCAGGATGGTCTCGCCCTTGAAGCTGAACAGCAACACCAGCGTAGTCAGCAGGGCAAGGATCGTGACTGGCGTGAGCACATGCAGAAACTTTTCCGTGAACCACGTATCCCCCTTGGCTTGAATAATCCATTTACGGGACAGGTATCCGGCCACCAGCGGCAAGGCCACATAAATGACAATGGAGAGCAGCAATGCCTGCCAGGGAACGGGCAGGCGGCCAACCCCCAGCAGGAATCCGCCGAGCAAGCCATAGAGCAAAAGCATGGTCAACGAGTTGATCGCCACCATGATCAGGGTCAGGCCATCGTTACCCCGCGCCAGGTATCCCCACACCAGCACCATCGCCGTGCAGGGCGCGATCCCCAGCAGGATGCAGCCGGCGAAATAACTGCGCCAGAGCGGCACCTGCAGCATTTTCACCCCTTCATGCAGCACCACGATACCCGCGCCATGCGTGGCGCCCACGGCCAGGTCCATGCCGAAAGGCATTTTCACCAAGTCGGTCGCTGCCGCGCCAATCAGGCCCCGGAACAGAAAGCCCAGGAAGAAAAGGGCGATGGCATACATGGTGAACGGTTTGACGGCCCAATTCACAAACAGTGTCAGCCAGACGGGTTTGCCGCTCTGGCCCGCTTTGATCACGGACGTAAAGTCAATCTTGACCATGATGGGATACATCATGCAGAAGAGGCAGATGGCGATGGGGATCGAGACCACCGGTGCGCCGTTGACATTGACAGAAAGGCCATCGAGATACTTGGCCACGCCCGGCGCCACTTTCCCGAGCAAGATGCCGGCTATGATGCACAGCGCCACCCAGACAGTCAGATAGCGCTCAAACACATTCGTCAGTTTTCGTTCGTTAGCGGGGTCAATCGTATCACTCACGTGCATGTTCCTTGCTTTTCCCCGGGGGATTACCAAGCGACTCCGGCAGTTTCTCAACCCAGGCCCGGATCTCGTCCCGCACACGGCGGTAGCAAGCAAGGGCCTCCTCCTCCGTCCGGGCATCGCGCGCCAGGCGCGGTGGATCGTCAAAACCAACATGCGCCACTTTGGTCCCGCCCGGAAATATCGGACAGGCATCATAGGCATTATTGCAAACCGTCACCACGAAGTCAAACGCGATATCCCGCAACTCGTCCAGATGCTTCGACCGCTGGCCGGATATGTCTACCCCGGCTTCGGCCATCACTTTCACGGCGTTCGGGTTCAAGTCATGCGTTTCGATCCCGGCGGAATACGCATCCAGCACATCGCACTTCAGATGCCGCGCCCACCCCTCGGCCATCTGGCTCCGGCAGGAATTGCCGGTGCAGAGAAAAAGAATCTTCAAACGTTGTTCCATGGTGTGTTATTGGTTCCTATGCATACACTTAACGCTAAGCCCGTAAAACATATCCTACGAACTTTAAAATCTCAAGGCAAGACCACCAGGATATCCACCAGGTAACCGGCCGTGACCGCAACCACAAACACGGTCAACACAAACGCAAACAGCAATCGTTTTTTGAAGATGGAGCCCAGGATGATGATCTCGGGTATGCTCGCGCCGGCCCCGGCGATCACCAGGGCCAGAACGGTGCCGACGCCCATACCCTTGCCGATCAGGGCGGCGCCGATGGGGATCACCGTTTCGGTCCGGATGTACATGGGCACGCCCAAAGCCGCCGCAATGGGTATGGACCACGGGTTGCCCGGCCCGGCCAGGCGCACCACGAGATCCTGCGGGAAGAAGCCATAGATGAAGGCGCCGATGCCCGCGCCCAGCATCAGGTACCAGAACACCCCCTGGAAGGTAGCGACCGCCGCTAAAGACGCCCTTTTCAACCGTTCCCTGAACGGCACGCGCGCGGAGTTGTCCGCATCCATCATTACCGAGCAGCATTTAGATTGCGCCGGCGTATCTGCCCTTGATACTGCGGACCCCGAACAGCAACCGCCGCCGGCAGAAGCCGCGCGCGCGGCCGCCGGTTCGATCACGGCTGGCGCACGGCAACATCCGCCCTGAATGCTTGCCAGCAGCTTGACATCCCTTTCCAGTCCGAACTTCGACAGCAGGGCCGCCGTAAGCATCGAGTCTAAAAAGGTTACGACCACATAGACCACCGTCACCTTGATGCCCAGGAGCATGAGAAACATCCCGATAATGACCGGGTTGAGCACCGGCGAGGCAAACAGGAACGCCATGACCGGGCCGAACGGGACACCGCCCTTGAGCAAGCCGGTCACGATGGGAACCGTCGAACAGGAACAGAAAGGGGTGATGGCGCCAAGTCCGGCGCCCAGGAAATATTGCATCCACACCAGCCTGCCGGCCAGAAATCCCTTGATGCGTGACGGGGGCAAATACTCCAGCAGCAAGCCGATAATAAAGGCCACCACCACGAAGATCAGGATCAGCTCCCCGGCAATCATCAGGAAGAATTTGCCGGCGGTCAGAAAATTATTAAGCTCGAACATATTATTGCATCTCTTTCAGGAACCGCACTCCGCCTGCCCCGGGATAACCTTGCCGGCGGACGCGCCATGGGGCGAACGGGTTGAGGCGCAGCAGCAACCACCCTCCCCGCAACAGGTCTCCTTGCCCGTAATCATGCCGGAGATAATCGCCTCCGCGCATCCAACACCGCTGTTGACGGCAATGGCGTTGGCCGGGCAGTTCCGGGCGCAAGCCCCGCATTCCATGCAGGCATCCCGATCCGAAATACGCGCTTGATTGCCCGCGACAGCGAATACTCCATGCGGGCAGACGATCTCGCACATTCCGCAACCGCGGCACCGGGTGACGTCAAGTTTCAGCGAGATATCGCGTGATAAGTATTTCATCATGATCTCCTCACCATGCCGGCAAGAATCCGGCCGCGGTCCATGCCGCCAACCCAATCGCACCGATCGCCATCTGCGCGGGAAGCGCCCGCCGCACCTCCCGGAGCACCCCGGACGGCGATGTAAACGTGGTTGCCCCGGTGAAGCTGAGCAGCATGTGGGAAGCGCCTGCCGAAACCAGCAGCAGCCAGGCCGCGGAACGCAGCACGGACCAGCCCGGGCCCGCCGCCCAGATGCCGCAAGCAGCAATCGCAATCCCCAGCCAGGCGCCCTTGATCGAGAACGCGCGCGTCGGCAACCATGGGAGCATGAGCGGACCGAGGACACCGGCGAACACGTAAGACAAGAACCATAATACGAACGCCATTCCGCCCGTGGTCCACACCGTTGACAAGGATAATCCCCGCGCGGACACGCCGGCCAGCAACGCGAGCGCCAGGCCGGACAAAAGCATCTTCCTGAAGCCGATGACCAGTTCCAATGGCGCCAGGACTAGCCGCTCGTGCCAGCGGAAACGCACGCGGCGCATGTCAGGTGTCGCTTTGAGGCCCGCCCGCAGGAATGCCGCAATATCCGCGGCATAGACCGGTCCATAAACCACCGCAAAGCCGGTCTGCTTCTTGATTTCGTGGGCCGCGACACCCGGCGCCCCCAGTTGGGGCAGGATGAGACGACGGTGTACAACACGCGCATCCAGGCGACTCTCGCGTATCATGCGGACCAGTTCATTCGTCCCGAATGTACCCTTGCCGGCCGCGCACCAGACGTTGATCCCGTGGGTGTCCAGCGCCAGAATCCAAGCATTTATCCCTGCCAGCGAGCGTCGCAGTAGATCAAACGAAAGCTTGTAGTTCGCCGAAACAAAGGCTGGAGATTCCGGCCCTGGCGATCCGAATGCGTACAAACCCGGTGCCACGCTATAGCGCAGCCGACGGATTTTCACCCTGACCCCGATGGCGCCAAGATAGTCGCCGATGGTCCATTTAGGATCAGCGTGGCCGATGCCATCCACAGGCGCCAAGCCAGCAACAGGAGATGGAGCTTGTTCTGCTTGAAGGGAACTATTCATCAAAACGTAGCCAGTAAATAGAAGCCCGCGCAGACAAGCAGCACGCCGGCGACGGTTCGGATCGCGGTCTCCGCTTTTTGCATTTTAATCGCCGCTTTGCCCAACGAAACGCCTAGCAGGATGGCACCGAGCGGCAGACTGAACCCCACGCCAAAAGCCGCCATCAGAATCATGCCCCAGAGGATTTTGCCCATCAAGATGCTGGCGCCGATGACGATAAAGATTCCGGGATTACAGGGTAGCGAGCTGGCTGCCACACCGCCGCCCATCAACAACCCGACAATCACTGTACCCGGCAGACCGTGGACGGCAGACCGCGATTCCGTCTTTCGACTGAACTGCGGCAGTATCACCGGTAGCAACTTGAGTGCGGCAAGTCCCAGGAGTACGGCGATGGCGCCCGCAAAGATCTTCCAGTACCTGCCGAGCAGCGCCTGGGCGGCCTGGCCGACAAACCCGGCCACAAACCCGAGAATGATCAGCGCCAGCGTAGTACCGATCATGAACGAGATTGCGGAAACAAAGGCGGTGCGCCGGTTCACGTCCTGGCGAGCGCCTGAGTAGGCTACCAGCATGCCCAGGGCCGGCAAGGTGCAACAGGCGCTGGCAATCGCGCTCACCAATCCCAAGAGGAATGCCAGCGGCAAGGCCATGGGCCCCGTGCTGGCGGCTTGCAACGTATCGGTAACCCATTTCAGCATTTCCGCCATGGCACCCCCTTAATTGCATCCCGCCGGTCCGCAGCCGGACGGTCCGCACCCGCCGGCGCTCGACGCGGTAACATATCCCTGGACGAGTTTTGTTTCGGTAATGTCGCCCGACACCGGAATCATCCCACGGCCCTTGACCATCGCAATCACACACGGCACCCCCACTTGCGCGGCAACCTGCGCATAGTCCATCGAGTCCGTCTTCAGCGTGAAAACACCGATCTTTTGTCCCTGGGCTTCAATCATCTTCGCCGCACTGCGCATTTGCGCCAGAGGCGCTTTGATCAGCGGCTCGTTTTTACCGGGCAGGAACACAAATACCCCGCTCGTATCGGAGGCCACCACGTTCAGTTCGTTAAGTGTGCCGAGTTCTTTTACGGCAACCGTGACTGGGACAGCAGCAGCATCGCCCGTTGCGGGCGCCGCATTGGCAACAGGCGTGGGTGCCTGGCCTGCAATCGGCAAGGCGGCAAAACCGGATGCCTTTGTATCGACCGGGGCGCTGTTGTTTTTCATCATCGCCCGCGCTACCAGCACACCGGCGGCGAGGAGGATGACCACGCCTGCTACCCAGCGCATCCGACTCGCTGGCGCGTTAGCATGACAGCCGCAGCCTGGGCCGCAGGTCGAAGCCTCCTCTTTCGGCGCTTCCGTGTTGCTGGTCGGTTTCCCGTCTTCATGACTTGCACTCATCGGTCATTCCTCCTTGTTGCGCGCCAATCACAGCTCCGATCGCAATCAATGCATGCGTCCGTTCGTCCAACTCCTCCCGCATCGCACACTCCCGCTTGTGGTCCCGCTAACACCGACGGCGTATCGTTCCCGTTCAGGGCTTGCAGAAAAGCCGGCGGCAAAGCTTGTTCATATCCTCCCCGCAAATACGCTTAAGCTTCTGCCGGTCCTCAACAATCCGGCTGGTCTGCGCCATGTCCTTGCAAAGCAAAGCGATGATCTTGCCCATCGACGGGGCGCTGAAATCCTGGGACAGCCGGTAATACATCCAGCGCCCTTCCTTGCGACTCTCCACCAGGCGCGCGGCGCGATCGTGACAATTTTACCTCCTTTGAGGCGGCGTTACTCCGCGCTGATCTTGATCGTCACATCCTGTGGCAGGGCCACCCCCGCTGCGACCTGCATGGCCTTGAAGGCGCCAACCGGCACCGCGCAGGCGGCACAACAGCCCTTCAGGCTTTCGCGGGCATGGGCCAACACTACGCCGTCGGATCCGGCGCCAATCTCGGTATAGCCATCCACCGAACCCTTGGCCATCAACGTCTCCCCGAACTTGCGCGCCTTATCGCACGCGCTGGCGATTTTGAACGTCACATTCTGCGCATCGTCGCTTTCGGCCTGAATGCGCGTCTGGAACCCGCAAATCCCGCCATCAATCACCGCCAATGCTTTCATGGATTTTCCTTTTTATGATTTGGCAGGCCGGCGCAACGGCCGCCACCGTGGCCTGCAAAATCAGCGCGCGGTATAGATCATATAGAACCCGCCCAACAGCACCAAGACCCCGCAGATTTTCTTTAAAATCACCGCGCCTCGGGATTTTTCACTCCAATCCAGGTAATGCTGAACCATTTCCGTGAAAGTGCCGGCCAACACGATCACGCCGCAATGTCCAACGCCATACATCGCCAGCAAACCCACGCCATAAAGCGCGCGATCCGCCGCGACCTTGAAAGTGACCGCCAACATCGGCGCCATGTAGGCGAAGGTGCAGGGCCCCAGCGCCACTCCGAAAATCAATCCCAGCAGGAACGCCGCCAGGTAGCCTTTGCGCTTCAGGCCAACCCGGTTCGGCCCGGCCAATGGCAACGGGATGACCTCCAGCAAATGCAGGCCGATGACGAAAAACACCAACGCCACGCCGTAATTGGCGTAGGCGCCCAAATCGCCCAGCATGCGTCCCGCCGTCGCGGTCAGGACGCCGATGACGGCGATGGTCACGAGCATGCCCAGCGCGAACAGGAAGGCGATGGTAAAGGCGCGCCGCGTGGTGATGTTCCCCTGCTCGTCAATGAATCCGACGATCAAGGGAATGCTGGCCAGATGACAGGGACTCAAGATGATGCTCAACACGCCCCAAACCAGCGCCGCCAGCATGGCAATCATGGGGGCGCCGTCAACCGCGCGCGTCAGCGCCGTAAAAATTCCTTCCAACATTTTTACCCCCCTCGATGCGAACATTGAAGATTGCGCATATGGCGGTCACGGCCCCGGGATTGGACCGGCCAGATCAACCCCAAATTCCTTCCACTTGTTCAAAATATCTTCCCGGGCCATGAAGCCCTCGTGGCGAAACAGTTCCTGGCCATCGGCCGCGAAAAATATCTGGGTAGGGATGACCCGCACGCCATATTCCTCCCCCGCCGCCGGATTTTTCCACACATCAATGAAATCAACCGTCAACCTGCCGGCCTGACTGGTTTTTAATTCATCCAAGATGGGCGCCATCATCTTGCAGGGGATGCACTTATCCGCGCCCAAGTCCACCAAGCGGGGCAGTTTTTTCGATGCATCAGCCGCCGGCGCCGGTGCGGGATTAGCGCCTGGCGGCGTGAAGGCCGCCGTCATGCCGGCGGCATCATCCGCCGCGGCGGACGGAACCCCCCGCGACGTGGCGGATTGCGTTTTTTGTTTCAGGACCACCACCGCCGCCGCTGCCGCGATGACCATGGCAATGATGACGATATTTTTTGTGGTTTTCATTTTCCCAATATTCGCCCAAGCTCCTCGGCGCCGAGCACTTTACCCACGCTCTTGACCTGGCCATCCACCACCAGGGCCGGGGTGCCCATCACGCCGAACTTCATGATTTCTGAGATCTTATCAACTTTTTCAATTTGCGCATCAATGCCCAACGCTTTAACTGCCGTTTCAACATTGGCAAACAACATCTTGCATTTCGGACAACCTGTGCCAAGGATCTGAATCTTCAAAACTTACCTCCGTGTTAACATAAAGACTTCTAACTCATGCAACCATAGCTCCGAAGATCACGCCCGTGATGGTTGCCATCACCACCACCAACCCGACGAAAGTCAGGGTCTTTTTTGGTCCGAGGATGGAATTTATAACAAGCATATTCGGCAAGGATAACGCTGGCCCGGCCAGCAGGAGGGCGAGGGCGGGCCCTTGGCCCATCCCGCTGTCGAGCAGGCCGCGCAGGATCGGCACTTCCGTCAGCGTGGCGAAGTACATGAGCGCCCCGGTGACCGACGCGAAGAAGTTAGTCCAGACCGGCCAGATCGCGCTCAACCATGCAGGACTTGTTGCGCCGTCGCCCTGGATGAGCGAAAGAAGCGTTGTCGGTGAATCACCCAACAACGCCTGAATCCATACGTTGGGGATAATCCCTGCGTCCTTGCTGTCCGGGCTTCCGAGGAAGAAACCGGCAGCCAGTACGCCCATGAAAAGCAGCGGTAGAATCTGCTTGGCGAAGCCCCATGTCTGATCGCGCCAATCCCTGATTTCCTGACCACCCAACGACGTCAGTACCGCCAGAACGGCTGCGCCGGCCGCGAATGCGGCCACCGGATGAGCGGGGAACGCGATGGCCAACACCGCCGCCGGAACGGCGGCCAGAGCGATCCACCACAGCTTCACGCGGAAGAAGCGCCACAGGCAAAGTCCAAACAGAACGGAAAAAAGCGAGGTGACGATCCACTTGGCTTTGAAGATTGCGTGCCACAATCCCGTCTGTTCCATAGGCGCTCCCCAGTTAGCGAACACCAGGATGCCCACCATGGAGAAGAAATAGAGCGCCACCTGCCACAGTGGCCGATCCCCCTTCTCATCGTCGCCGAGATAGACGTCCTGTACCTGCGCGGCCTTGGCTCGCTCTTCCTTCAAGAAAATGAGATGCATCAGCAGGCCGATCACCACGCTGAACACAACCGCGCCGATGGCCCTGGCTACTCCCAACTGCCATCCCAGCACCCGCGCCGTCAGCACAATGGCCAGCACATTGATCGCCGGCCCGGAATACAGGAAGGCGATTGCCGGCCCCAGCCCGGCGCCGCGCGTGTAAATCCCGCCGAAAAGGGGCAGGACCGTGCAGGAACATACGGCCAGGATGGTTCCCGACACCGAAGCGACGCCATAGGCGAGGGCTTTGTGCGCCTTCGGCCCGAAGTACTTCATCACCGCCGCCTGGCTCACGAACACGCCGATCGCCCCGGCGATGAAGAAGGCCGGGACAAGGCAGA
>JAXGSX010000061.1:0-14369 GCA_040775225.1 Kiritimatiellia bacterium
GACGGCCGGCGCAAGCGCCGGCCGTCGTCCAGAATGACCGTGATGGTTTTTATGCCGAACGCCCTTGAATGCCCTTGGTGTTTTTGTTGAGCGCGCGGGCCTTTTCGCGGGGGCGCAGGTTGCGCACGGCCAGGCCGGCCTGCCACATTTCGGAATTGCGGAGCGCGGCCAGTTCCTGCGATACCTTAGCCGGGTAGCCGGGCTTGCTGCAGACCGACAGCACCCGCCGTGTTTCCTTGCCGGTTTTCACGGCCTGGTAGAGTTGCTTGAAGACCGGCAGCGTAGCTTTTTTGAATTTCGGCTTCCAGTCCAAAGCGCCGCGCTGGGCGGTGGCGGAACAATTGGCAAACATCCAGTCCATGCCGTTTTCATCCACCAGCCGGATCAGGCTCTGGGTAAGTTCCTCGACCGTCTCGTTGAAGGCCTCGCTGGGCGAATGGCCGTTGGCGCGCAGCACTTCGTACTGCGCCTCCATCACGCCGGCCCGCGCGCCCATCAACATGCCGCGTTCGCCGGTCAGGTCGCTGTACACTTCGCGGTCAAACGTGGTGGGGAAGAGGTATCCCGAGCCGATGCCGATGCCGACCGCCAGGCAGCGTTCGCGGGCGCGGCCGGTCGCGTCCTGGAAGACGGCGTAACTGGAGTTGATGCCGGCGCCCGACAGGAAATTGCGGCGCACGGACGTGCCGGAGCCTTTGGGCGCAACCATGATTACATCCACATCGGCCGGCGGAATAACCTTGGTCTGATCGCGGTACACGATTGAAAAACCATGCGAGAAATACAGCGCCGTGCCGGGTTTGAGGTGTTTTTTTACCGTCGGCCAGATTTGTTTTTGCGCGGCATCGGACACCAGCATCTGAATGATCGTGCCGCGCTGCACGGCTTCTTCGATGTCAAACAAAGTCTTGCCGGGCACCCAGCCGTCGGCGCGCGCGCGGTCCCAATCGGCCTTGAACCTGGGCGATTGGCCGATGATCACCCGCATGCCGTTGTCTTTCAGATTGAGCGCCTGGGCCGGCCCCTGCACGCCATAGCCGAGCACGGCGATGGTTTCCCGGGCCAGCACCTTGCGCGCGCGCGCCAGGGTGAATTCCTTGCGCGTTACCACGTTTTCCTTTTCGCCGCCGAAATTGATCACTGCCATTTGAGTGTTCCTCCGTATTGATGGTTGCCCTGGCGCGCGATTCTACACGCGCAAACAACTTCCTATACTAGGCTTTTGCCGCAGCAGGTCAAGTCTAGAATTATTTTGAGAAAATATCAACACCCTGGCTTGGGGGGCGGAATGTTAAAGCGGAAATAAACGCCGCGGTTGGCGTTAGCAGCATGGGCATGACAGCAGGCGTGTGCGGCGCGTGCCGTCAGATCATGCCGCGGATATATTTCGTCTGCGCCAGGCGCCAGGCGGTAACGAAACACGCGGTCAGCGGCACGGCCAGCACCATGCCGGCGATGCCGCCCAGCGCGGCGCCCCAGAAAAAAACCGCGAAAATCACGGCCACGGGATGCAGGCCGGTGCGGCCGGCCATGATGCGCGGCGTCAGGATGTATCCTTCAATCATTTGCACCGCCGCAATGACTCCGGATACCAGCAGGAGCCGCCACCAGCCGCCATTCGGCTGAAAGTAAGCCAGCGGCAGGGCAATCGCCAGTCCCGCCATGCTGCCCAGGTACGGCACCAGGTTTAAAAATCCCATCAGTATGCCCAGCGCGCATCCATACGCCAGCCCGGCCAACATGAATCCGGCGGCGAACAACACGCCCTGCGAGAGCGCGACCAGCAATTGGCCGCGAAAGAATGCCGTCACGATGCCTGCGAATTCCCGCATCAGGAAAATCGCATCCGACTGGGTGCCTGGCTTGAAAAAAGGGAGCCATGTGCGCACACGTTGCCCGCTGGGCGGCGGGGTCATCAGGAAAAATCCGAAATAAATGGGGAATACCAGCCAGCCTGCCATGGATATCAGTCCGTTGAATGCGCCGGCGCCGGCGGACCAGGCAGTGCGGCCGATAGTCAGCGCGCCGCGGATGAGATAATCTCCGCGGGTGCGCAGGAAATCCATGAGCCGCTCGTCCAGCCGGTGTTGCCGTATAAATGCCGCCATCTGCGGCTGGCGCGCGGCGATTTCGCTCCGGAAATTTTCCAGCCATTCCGGCAGCCGCGCGGCCAATTCGATCGTTTGGCCTGCCAACAGCAAGCCGAAAAACCATGCGAATCCCGCCAGCGGCGCCGCGATTGAAATGCAAACGGTCAAAACTGCCGGCAACGGGCGCAGCCGGCAGCGGCGCAGCCGGGCGTAATAAGGCCGGCAAACCAGCGCCAGCAGGAAAGCCGCGGCGGGAGGCGCCAGCACACCGGCAAAATAAGCCGCCATTTGCGCCAGCAGCAGGAAGCATCCCATGACTGCCGCCAGAATCAGGAGCGCCGCCAGCAAAGTGGCGGCGGCGGCGATGGCTTTTTGCTGCGGGGGTGTGAAATTTATCATGTCTTGCTCTGCAATGGACATGCCGGGCATTTTTTGTTAGTTTTGCAGGAATACTGTGGACAGAGACTGCAGCGGCGGACATGGAATCCAAAGTGCGGCATCAGTGCCGGCGCCGTTGTCCGCATGCGGATTCTTGCAATAATTAATACTGCAATTACTGCCCTGAATAAAGCAAAAAATGCGTTTCCGGCGTTTTCATACTCCGTTGGCCTTGACGGCCGGCGCGTTGATTGTGGTTACGGCGCTGCTGGCGGCCGGCAGCCTGCGGCTGCTTTTTCAGCTGTACGAACGTTACGTCCGTTCCGCGGCGAGTTCTGCGGCGCTGCAATACGGCACGCTGCTTTCGCGCCGCTTGGCGCGGGAGGATTTCCTGGTCCGGGCGTCGGTGACGCCCTCAAACCTGGAACAATTCCGGCGGCTGGCGGAATCCCTGCACAAGCTGGACCGCAGCCTGGAATACGTCACGGTGCAGGAAGACGACCTGGTGCTCTATCATTGGCAGGCGCCGCTGGCCGAAGTTGTGCCGGAATCAGGGACGGAAGGCCGGATCGTGGTCAGCCCGCGCCGGCTGCATCTCGGTGCGCGCACGGAAGACGTGCTGGATTTTTCCCGGCCGCTGGGCGGGGCAGGGCCGGCCGTCCGCCGGCTGCGGGTGGGGTTGCAGAAAAACATCCTGGAGCGCGATCAGCGGGAATTGCTTGCGGCCTTGACGGCCATGTTCCGCTTTGCCCTGATCATGGTGGCCGTGGCGTTTGGCGTCTGCCTGCTGGCGGTGCTGGTCTTGGTCTGGCGCGAAATGCGCTGGATCAGCCGGCACGCGGGCGAGGAGCACCTGGCATTTGCCGGCGCGGTGGCGGGCGCGGTTATTCATGATTTCCGCAATCCCATGTCGGCCATGCGTCTGGACGCTCAAATGTTGGAGCAGGAAGCGGGCCGGGGCGCCGCCGCCCGTACCGGCAAGCTGGCTGAACTTTCGGGCAGAATTGCCCGAACCCTGGCGCGCATGGATGAAATCCTGCGTGAATTCCTGGCGCTTTCATGTCCGGACCGCTCGGCGCCGGAATTATTCGACGTCAATGCCGCGGCGGCGGATTGCGCCGACTTGTTGAAGATGCGGTTCGAGCGCGCCGAGCTCCGTCTGGATGTTGTATATGCCCCGGAAATATTGAGGGTGCGGGGCAACGCCACGCAATTCAAGCGGGCTTTGTTGAACGTGCTGAACAATGCCGGCCAGTTTGCGCCGGCGGGCACCGGGGTTCTGCTGCAGACCGCCCGGCATGGCCGCCAGGCGGAGGTGGTGGTGGCCGACGAAGGCCCCGGGATTCCCGCCGGCGAGCGCCGGCGGGTGTTCGAGATGTATTACAGCCGGCGGCCCGGCGGGTCGGGGATCGGCTTGGCGCTGGCGCGCGCGGCCGTGATAAATTGCGGCGGCCGGATCATGCTGGCCGATCCGTCCGGCGGACGCGGCTGCCGGGTGGTCATCCGGTTGCCGCTGGCGGATGCATGACGCGATTACTCCAGCAATTCCACTGCCACGTAGTCGGCCAGTGCGCGTCCACGCCGGGTCAGATGCCAGCGTCCGCGCCGCCGGAGCGTCAATCCTTCCCGCGTAAGCTTCCGCAAGGCTTCCTGGCATCCGGCGGTTGCCAGCCGGCAACCGACGCCTTCCGCCAGGCGCAAACCGAAAATCAACCGTTCCGTGCGGGCTAGTTCCGGCGTCAGATTTTCGGATTCGCGCGGCGGTGTCCGGCCGTTTTCCAGTGCCGCCAGGTAGCCGGCCAGGTTGGGCAGGTTTTGCCACCGCCTCCGGTTGAAATGCGAAGCGGCCGCCGGGCCGAATCCCAGGTACTCTCCGCCGCGCCAGCAATCCATGTTATGCCGGCAGGCCCGGCCAGGGCGGGCGTAGTTGGAAATTTCATAGCGGAGGTAGCCGGCGCGGCGCAGGATTTTTTCAGCCGTGTCCAATGCCGCCAGTTGGTCCTCCTCGTCCGGGAGCCGGATGGATTGGCGTTCGGCCATTTGCGCCAGGCGCGTGCCTTCCTCCGGCGTCAAGGCATACACCGAGAGGTGGGGCGGTTTCAAGGACAGCGCGCAATGCAGGCTCCGCCGCCAGTCGCGCGGCGCGGCGCCGGGGATGCCGGCCAGCAGGTCAAGGTTGTAATTGGTGAACCCGGCGGCCCGGATGGCCGCCACGGCGCGGGGGATATCGGCGGCTTTGTGCCGCCGGCCCAGTAAATGCAATTCGCGATCGTGGAAGGATTGCGCGCCCAGGCTGATGCGGTTGACGCCGGACCCGGCCATCAGCCGCAATCCATGCGTTGTTACCGACCCCGGGTTGGTTTCCACGCTCCATTCCGTGCCGGGTGATATTTTGAAGGTGGCATGCAGCATGCCGGCCAGTTCTTGCCACGGCGCGGGCGGCAGCAGGGACGGGGTGCCGCCGCCGATGTAAATCGTATGCGGGCGCGCGCCGCGCCATGGCTGCATTTCGCGCGCCAGGGCCCGAAGCCAGCGCGCGGCGGAATCCGGCGTGTAAGGCACGGAATAAAAAGCGCAGTAATGGCACTTGCCGTCGCAAAACGGCACATGCACGTAGATGCCGCGGATGGTTTCAAGCCCGGCGGATGGCATCCAATTGCTCCAGGACGGTTTCCGGAATGCGCGTGTCGCCGAACCCGGAACCGAGCTTGATGTCCGGCATTGGCGCGCCGTGAAAATCCGTGCCGCCCGTCATGACCAGCTTGAATTGTCCGGCCAGCGCCTGGTATTGTTTCATTTGGCGGGGATTCTGCTGGGGATAGAAAACTTCGATGCCCTGCAAACCGGATTCAGCCAGTTCGGCGACCTGCCTGGCCAGGGCCGGCTTGCCCAGGTTGAGGGTGAAAGGATGCGCCAGCACCGGGATGCCGCCGGCCCGGCGGATCAATTCAATGCAATCGCGCGGCGACAGGCGCAGCCGGTCGGCGTAGCCTTTGCGGCCCTTGCCGAGGTAGCGGTCAAATGCTTCCTGGCGGGTGGCGGTATAGCCGCGGGCCACCAATGCCTGGGCAAAATGCAGCCGGCCGATATTGTCGCCGCCGGCGTAATCGGCGACTTCCGCCATGGTCAGCGCCAGTCCCATATCGTTGATATGCTTGAGGATTTCCGCGTTACGTGCCACGCGCCCGGCCCGGATTTCCTTCAGGCGTTCCGTCATTTCGGGATGTTGCAAGTCAATGAAATATCCGAGGATGTGCATGGTGCCGTCCTGATATTCCGCGCTCAATTCCACCCCGGGGACGCCGCGCACCCGGGCCGCGCGGCAGGCGGCGAGCAAGCGCGGCACGCCTTCGATGCTGTCGTGGTCGGTGAGGGCGACGGCGGATAGTCCAACAAAGGCGGCTTCCTGCGCCAACTGCTCGGGAGTAAAGCTGCCATCGGAAAAGGTGGAATGTGTATGAAGGTCAATCATGATTTTTCAGTTGATTTGCCGCTTGCAGGTTTTGCCGCCGCCTTGTTTTGGATTGCGTGAATTTGCCATTCTGCCGAAACTGACATGGAAAACAAGCAAATTCTGGCCGGCATGCATTCCGGCCGGCTGCAGCAGCGGAACGTCCTGTACCCGGCTGGTTTGGATGGGCGCTATCCGCGGATTGCGATGATGCCGGATGACCCTGCCGGGTTATCTCCGTGGCTGTTTGCGGGCCTCCAGGCGCCAGACGCCCCATGCCCGCACATCGGACATCAGTTCCATGCCGGCGCGCCCTTTCCAGAATACCCGGTGCTGTTCTCCGTAAGGCGTGTAATACGCCGGTATCCGTTCCCACCAATTCCGGCTGGAGCGTTGCGCCGCGGAGGCACGCGCCGCCATGGGCGGCGAGGGCTGGACGACGCATACATTGAATTTGAATGCATCGCCCGGCCGCAGGCCGGAACGCGGATCGCCGGTCCGGCGGCGCAGCATTTCCAACGGCAGGGCGAGCATGGCGTTGTAACCGCGGGGCGTTGGACGAACCGCATGTCGGAATACCAGGTCCGGCATTTGGAGTTCATTCGGCAGCCAGACATGTCCGAGCGCATCCAGCGAGATTTCAAAAGACTCGCGGGTGTGGTTAATGCGCGGCAAATCCATGTTGGCGGCGAAGAGGAAGCGCACGGCATCGCAATTCTGCATGGACATCAGTTCCTGCCAGCCGGCGCGGGTTGCGCTTTCCACTTCCGCCAGGATATATAGCAATCCGCCGGCATGCATGGCCCGCAAGGTGCAGGCGCAATGTCCATGCCGGGCAGCGCCGGGATAACGCTCGCGCGAAGCGTCGAAGTTGGTGTCCTGCGAAATCCTGATGGCTGGAATATTCTGCCAAGCCCCGGCTGCGGCATCCGCGTTAACCGGGGCCGGTTCGGCCGCGCGGACAGTGTAATCGCAGGACAATGGGCGCGCGGCCGGGCCGGAACGCGGTTTGACGGCTCGGATGGCGCCGGCGCGGGTAGGGCGCAAACGCGGACCGTTTTGCCGCATCCAGCGGCCGATTTCCTCCAGGCGCCGCGTTTCCTCGGGCCGCAGGCTGCCATCCGGCCGCGGTCCGACATTCAGCAGGAAATTGCCGCCCAGCCCGACTACTTTTTGCAGCATGCCGATCAACTGTCCGGCTGTCCGGAAATCAGCGTTCAATTCATGCCGGCAATATCCCCAGGACTGGCCGGTCATGGTATGGCATGCTTCCCAGGGAATGGGCCGGCCGTTGAAAGTCGGCGGCTCATTGGGAATCATCTGCTCGGGGGTAATGAAATCCGGGGGATAACCGATCAGTCGGTTGTTGATCAGGATTTCGGGCTGCAACTTGCGGATTTCCCGTCCGATGGACGCGCCGTCAATGATCGGATCGCGCCCGTCGAACCATAGCAGGTCGATTTTGCCGTAATTGGTTAAAAGCTCGCGCAATTGGCCGAGCAGGTAGGCTTCATATTTTTTCCGGTCAGGCCGGCGCGCGGCGGGTTCCAGGCGCACCAGCGGGAAATCGGGAGGGAACGGATAATTTTTATGATGCCAGTCCTTGATCGAGTGATACAATCCCACGCGCAAGCCTTCGGCGCGGCAGGCGTCAACGTATTCCCGTACCAGGTCGCGCCGCGCGCCGGAATGCAGGGTGTTGTATTCTGTCAGTCTCGAATCAAACAGGCAGAAACCATCGTGATGCTTGGTGGTCAGCACCATGTAACGCATCCCGGCCCCGCGCGCCAGCCGCGCCCACCGTCGGGCCGAACCCGGACGCGGTTTGAAAAGGGGAACGAGTTTTTCGTAATCGCGGATCGGAACGCGTTCTTTAAACATGATCCATTCGCCGCGGGCCGGTATGGCGTACAATCCGAAGTGAATGAACATGCCGAATTTTGCTTCCTGCCACCACTTGATCCGTTCCGCCTCAATATTGTCCCGCCGATAGTTTTGCATGCCGTCCAATATCCATGAAATGGCAATCCGTGGCAAGGACAAACTGCCGCCGTCCGGCTGCGGTAAAGATTGGCTCAAATTGCTGCGGGACAAGTTTGCACTTGCCGCCTTCACCTGCGCCGTTTTTTTTAACGGCCACGACGGCCCTCCATTTGTTCTTGTTTTTTGGATAAGGCGCTGTATTTTTAGTGTCAATCAGTCAAGGATGGCGTGGGATTAATCAAGTTCTGGAGGAACCTCCATGCACGGTCTGAAACCGGTACGGATATTGCTTGCGGCGGGTGCGGCCCTTTGGTTATGCGGCGTCGGCGCCGGGGCGGAAACTGAGTTGCCAGCGCCGGTGAAACTGGAGCGGCCGGATATGGCACGCGGTCGGCCTTTGATGCAAGCGCTCCAGGCGCGCCAATCGCGCCGGAAAATGGACGCGCGTCCTTTGTCGCGGCAGGATTTGAGCGATTTGCTCTGGGCAGCCTGCGGCGTGAACCGACCGGAGAACGGCAAACGCACGGCGCCTTCGGCCGTGAATTGGCAGGAAATTGACGTTTACGCGGCGCTGCCGGAAGGTCTTTTCCTATATGATGCCGCTGAACATCGTTTGCGGCCGGTTTCCGGGGAAGATGTCCGCCCGCTGGCTGGCCGGCAGCCGTTCGCCGGCGGGGCGCCGGTGGTCCTGATCTACGCGGCGGATTTGTCCCGCATGACCCGCGGCGATGACGCAAGCAAGGCGTTTTATTCCAGTGTGGATACCGGGTTCATCAGCCAGAACGTTTACCTGTTCTGCGCTTCGGAGAACCTGGCCACGGTGGTGTTGGGCAACTTGGATAAAGCGGCCCTGGGCCGGGCCATGCGGCTGCGTCCGGAGCAGCAGGTCGTGCTGACGCAGCCGGTGGGATATCCGGCCGACTGACTGGAGCGGTTTTCAAAAACCGGCGCGGCCACGGGATTTGGGCCGGGCTGCCAGCCGGCACAACTTGATGATCAGCAAATCCATGATCAATGCCGGCGGGGTGCGGCTGGAAACGAGCAACTGGCGGGCCGTCAGTATATCCCGCCGCGCGCGCAGCAGCGCCGCGGAATTGAACTTGGCGGCCTGTTGGGCAAGGATATTGCGCGTGTATGGGTTTGCCATCCGGCGGTCGCCTTCAAACACCTTCGAGAGTTGCGGGGGCAGGGCGGCGCCGCCGGCAACTTTGCCGGGCCGGGGTGTAATCCAGCCGTTCCGTACGGCTTCCTCCAGGATTAAAAGGTAACGAAAACGCGTTTCCAGTGTGTTAACCAGGCGGATCGGGTCTTCGCGTTGAAACAGCAGGCGGCGCAGGATTGCCAGGGCTTGGGGCAAGTTCCCCTGGGCGGCGGCATCCTCTAGGTCCCACACGAAATAGTCGCGGGTGGCGGAAACGACTTCCCCGATATCGTCCGGCTCCACCTGTCTGCGGGCGCCCAGGTATATGGCCAGTTTGATGATTTCCTGGTGTAGTTGGCGCGTGTCCGCCCCGACGCGGGCCACCAGTTTCGCCACGGTTGCGGGACTGGCGGTGAGCCCGGCCTGCCGCAGTTCCCGGGCGGCATGGGCCAGCGATTCTTCCTGGCGGCGCCAGGGCTTGGCGGCTTCCTGCCGGAGCAGGGCGCCGTGCTTGGCGAAGGCATTCGCCAACGGCGAGTTGGGTTGGACGCCGGAGGCGGTGACGATCAGGTATTGTTCCGGCGGCAAGCCGGCGGCAATCAAAGTCGCCAGTTCTCCGGCAAGCGGCAGGATTTCCTTGCCGCGGCTGATGATTTTATCGTCCAGGAAGGCGGCATTACGCGCCCATACCAGGCGGCGCTTGGCGAACATGGCCGGGGTGCGCAGGGTTTCCAGCAGGCGGCGTAAAATCGCCGCGGCCTCGCCCACCGTGCCGGCCGCGGCATCGATAGTTTCCAGGCCGAACGCTTGTTCCGCCGGGGGCAGCAACTGGTCAATCTGACGGCGCGCCAGGGTATCCAGTTGAAAGTCGTCGGGGCCGACCATCAGCCATGTCCGGCATGATTGGCCGGGCCGGGGCGAGTCAGCCGGCTTGGCGTCGTTCCGGGCGCGTTTGGTTGGCATGCGTAAATATCCCTTGCCGTGATTGGCGTTTAGTGGTAAAAGTAAACGTCAGTCTAACAAAAAAACCGGCAATGGCAAGTTGATAACGGCATGCAACGCATCTGGGCGCCCTGGCGCATGGAATACATTTTAAAAACAAACCAGCCGGGTTGTTTCCTGTGCGATATCCTGGGGAGCAAACACGACCGGGAGAATCTCGTGTTGCGCCGCGGCCGCCACTGCGCGGTATTGATGAACCGCTACCCCTACAACAACGGGCACCTGATGGTCACTCCTTACCGCCACGTTGACGGCGTGGAGAGCATGCAGCCGGAAGAACACCTGGAAATGCTTGGGCTGGCGGGCCGGGCTTGTGTCTGGCTGCGGCGGGTGATGCGTCCCGACGGGTTCAACATCGGCATCAATCAGGGTGCGGCGGCGGGCGCCGGGTTAAAGGAGCATATCCACCTGCACATTGTGCCGCGCTGGAACGGAGACACTAATTTCATGCCGGTACTGGCGGAAGTCAAAGTCATTCCGCAGGCTTTGAATGAATTATGGGAGCGCTTGCAGTCCGCCGCCCGGGAGACGGAGGACGCCGTATAAATGCGCGCGCCCATCCATAATCCAAAGGCCGCTTTGATCCGGTACGGCATCCGCGAAATAGTCGAGCTGTCGTGCGTGCTCGATCGGCTCGATCCGGGGAAGCAATTTGCCTGGGAAAACATCGGCGATCCCGTAGCCAAGGGCTGGCATACGCCGGAGTTTGTCAAAGCCATTCTCAGTGATTTGATTAATCAGGAGTCCGATCCGGCTTTTGGCTATACGCATTCCCGCGGCAACCTTGCGACCAGGCATTGGGTGGCGGAACAATCCCGGCAGCTGGCGCCTGCCAGCGGCCTGGATGCCGAACACGTGATTTTCACCAACGGCCTGGGCGCCGGCATCGGCATTTTTTATCGCATGCTGGCTTCGGGCGTCCGGATCATTCAGCCGAACCCCGGTTATCCGGCGCACATTTCCAGCGAGCGCTTTGCCGCCGGCAGCGGCTCTATCGGCTACCGCCTTGATCCGCATCGGGGCTGGCAACCCGACCTGGATCATCTCGAGGCGCAAATCAAGCGGCACCCGGAAGCGGCCGGGATTTTATTGATCAACCCCAACAATCCCACTGGCGCGGTTTACAACGCGGAAGTGTTGCAGGCGATGGTGTCCCTGGCGGAACGGCACCGGCTGTTATTGATTTCAGACGAAGTGTATTTCCGCATGGTGTTCCCGCCGGGCCGTTATGTGCACATCACGGAACTGGCCGGCCGGAGCGTGCCGCTGGTGGTCATGCGCGGCCTGTCCAAGGATGTGCCCTGGCCGGGCGCGCGGTGCGGATGGCTGGAGTTCCACAACACGGACCGGAATGAATCATATGCGGCATTCTTTGAAAGCTTCAAGCAGGCCATGATGTTGGAAGTGTGCGCCACCACCTTGCCGCAGATGGCCTTGCCGCGGATTTATTCCCATCCCCGTTATGCCGCCTGGCTGGCGGAATATATCGCCGGGCTGAAGGAGACCAGCGATCAGATTTACGATGTTTTGTCCAGCCAGCCGGGCTTGCTGGTCAACCGCATCCAGGGCGCTTTTTACATGACCGTCCTGTTTGAAAATAACGCGCTTAAACCGCGCCAGACGCTGCCCATCGCCAATGCGGCCGTGCGCCGCCATATCGAGCAATTAGTCGCCGCGCCGGGATTGCCCATGGATAAACGCTTTGCCTTTTACTTGCTGGCCGCCACCGGGATTTGCGTGGTGCCGGCCACTGATTTTGAGTCGCCCTGGCCGGGTTTCCGCGTCACCACTCTCGACCGCGATCCTGCCCGCCGGGCGGAAATTTACAGCGCGCTGTCGCGCGCGGCCGCCCAATACCTGGCATCCGCCTGAACCGCGCGTTCGGCGCGCAGTGTTCGTTGTTCTGACGCAACGCCCTGAAATCCTGACGCGCTAAAACCTTGAAATTTCTTAAGCATGATTTTTTATGCGTTTCTTGATGCGCGCAATATGCATGCCGTAATTTTATGACCTGGCAATGGATCAACCGGTTGGCCAAAAAAACACGCCGGCGTCGGCCGGCGCCGCCGCGCGGCGCCGAACAGCCTGGCGCGCGGTTAGGGGAGCGCTCCGGTTTCGGCCTGTTCGTATGGTGGCTGATCTGGCTGACGGTGATGGCCCTGCGGGCGGTGGATTTTCCCGAGTTGCCGGCGGATTTCAGCCCGGGGATTGCGGCTGAAGCAACGATCCGGGCGGCCATTGATTTTGACGGACCTGCCGCCGCGCCCGGCGCAGCCCCGATCGCGGCCGGGCAATTGCTGGCCGCGCGCGGCGATATCCTGACGATGGAAAGCGCGGCGGTTTTGCGGTCATACCGATGCGCGCTGCAAACGCGCGCCGGCCGCGTGCAATGGCTGGTGCGCCGCGCCGGCGACGGCGTAATACTGCTGTTTGCCATGATGGCCGCGGCTTTTTTCCTGCGTCTGGCGGCGCCTTTGCCGCAAGCCGAGCGCAACCGCCGGGTATTGTTGCTTTGGGTATTGTCGCTGTTTACCCTGGTCCCGTCGCTCTGGCTGCTGGTTGTCGGACGCAGTGCACCGTGGCTAACCCAGGGCGCGGTGGCATTCATGCTGCCCCTGGCATTGACGCCCATGCTCGCCGCTATTTTGCTGGGATCATTGCCGGCGGCGATAGCGGCCGTATGGACCGCAATGGCGGCGGCGATATTGGCCGATTACAGTTTGCCGTTGTTCATCACCGGCGCTTTCCAGGGGCTGCTGGTAGTGGGGTTCGCCCGCCGCGCGCGCACGCGGCTGGCAATTTTCCGTCTGGGCCTGCTGGCGGGGCTGGCCGGTATGGCATGCGCCGTGGGATTCGGACTGGCCGCCCACCAGTTGGGTGAAATATTGCTGCGGAACTGCGCTTTCAGCCTGATCGGCGGATTGCTGGCCGCGCTGGCGACGCTGCTGCTGCTGCCGTTGCTGGAACTGTTGTTCAACATCCCCACGGATATCTCCCTGCTGGAACTGGCGGACATGGAGCATCCGCTGTTGAAACGCCTGGCCATTGAAGCGCCCGGCACATATCAGCATAGTCTGATGGTGGCCAATCTCGCCCAGGCCGGCGCGCTGGCGGTTGGCGGCAATCCTTTGCGCGCCCGCATTGCCGCCTATTTCCACGATATCGGCAAGCTGGTAAAACCGGATTTCTTCGCTGAAAACATCCAGTTTCGCGGTAACCCCCACGACGATTTGACGCCCCGCATGAGTTGCCTGGTGATCATTTCACATGTCAAGGAAGGCGTCAGCCTGGCCTTGCGCCATAAGTTGCCGCAGCCGGTGCTGGACGGCATCGAACAGCATCATGGCACAGGCATGGTTTCGTTTTTTTATCACAAGGCCGCCAGCAACGCTCCGGATGCCGGGCAGGCGCTGCCGGAACCGGACGATTTCCGTTATCCCGGCCCCAAGCCCCGGGCGCGCGAGACGGCGGTGCTCTGCCTGGCGGACGCCATTGAAGCTGCCTCGCGCTCTTTGGCCAAAATCACGCCGGCCAGCATTGAAGGACTGGTGCGCGACATCATGGAAGAACGGCTGCGCGACGGCCAGTTGGATGCCTGCGACTTGACGATGGCGGAGTTGAAGCAATTGCAGCGCGCCTTTGTTTTCACCTTAACCAACATGCTGCATGGGCGCATTTCATATCCCTCTGATGAAAATCGCAATAAACCAGACTCAAACCGCGCGGCGGATCAGTCCCCGCCGGGTGTGCCGGCTGGTGCAGCGCCTGATGGCTCAAGCCGCGCTTCTTAATCCCCGCCGGGTGTGGCTGGGCGTGTCCGTGGTGCTGTTGGATGACGAGGGCATCGCCCGGATCAACCGCCTGTATCTCGATCACGAACACGCGACGGACGTCATCAGTTTCGCGGCGCCGGTTGATCCGTCCGGCGGGAAATGGCAGGGTGAAATTTTTGTCAATGTCCAGCGCGCTTGCGCGATCGGGGAAGGACGCCGCGGCGGCGCCGACTCCGAGCTGGCGTTATATCTCGCGCATGGCGCCGACCATCTGGCCGGCAGCGGCGATTATACCGATGCCGACCGGCGGCGCATGCGGCGCCGGGAGTTGCGCTGGCTGGCCGCCGCGCGCGCGGAAGGCCTTTTAGCGCATTTGTTGACGCGTGTCCGTGAACATTAATTTAATGCAATTTTAATTGACGGGCGCCGGCGGATTGTGATATTTAATAACGCGTTTCCGCCATGCACCCGTGGTGAAATTGGCATACACGCAAGGTTCAGGTCCTTGTGGCCGCAAGGCCGTGGAGGTTCAACTCCTCTCGGGTGCACCA
>JAXGSX010000062.1:0-14346 GCA_040775225.1 Kiritimatiellia bacterium
CGCCGTCCTCCGTCAGGCTGATAGCGTTGATGCCGGCCAGCGAATCGCAGCAGCGCGGTTCGGCCGCTAAACCGCCGGCGGTACCCGAATATATGTGAATCTGGCCAGATTCCGGCGCCGCTACACAGAAGTCCGCGCGGCCGTCACCGTTGAAATCGCCGACCGTCCAGGCCGGCGCCTGGCGCTGATTAACCCCGCGCAGCGGGATGCGGACCGGTAGAATTTCATCCTGGTCGAGGAAGCTTGCCGCGGGCTCCGGTTTGACGGCGTAGAGGCGCAGGCCGCGGCCGCTTTGAATGATGCTGCCAATCTGCGCCGGCGCGTCAGCCGCCAATTCCAGGGCCGCGGATTTCCGCGCGGGCGCGATGGGCAGAATGCATTCCGGCCCGAATGCCCTGGCGCCCACGCCGGGGCGGAGGCGGGGCAGGGTGGCGTTGTCGGCCAGGAAGATCAGCAAATCGGCCAGGCCGTCTCCCGTGAAATCCGCTGTGTCAAATTGCAATGCTTCCGGCGGGGTGATAGGGATTTCCGTGCGCCGCGCGAAACGGCCGCCGCCTTCGTTCCATAATATCTCAAGCCCATCCTTGCGGCAAACCGCGATGTCCGCCAGCCCGTCGCGGTCCAGATCGGTTGTTTGCAGGTCCATCAGCCGTTCCGGCGATTTGAGGAAAATCTTTTGCGCAGGTTGCAGCGCGCCTTCGGCGTAGGGATAGACCTGCAGCCCCAGTTCCCGTCCCATGGCCAGGACGGCCGGCCGTCCTGGCCCGTAAACATCGGCCGTCCGGCAGGCGATGATCTGCTGGTCCACCACCACGCCCTGGTTGGTGAAGGTTTCCTCCAGGCGCGGCGCGCGGCCGGCATCCGGCGGTGCCGCCGGCTGCGCTCGGATGAGCACTTCCAGGCGCGAGGCCTGGTTGTTGGCGAAGATCACGTCATCCATGCCATCGCCGTTCAGGTCATGGGTATGCAGCAGGGCCGCGCCCTTTTCAAACCGGTAGATTTCCATGCCGCGAAAGCCCAGCCCTTCGGCCGCATCCGCCGGCGGCTCGCCGGCCGCCAGGTTGACGGCGGCCGCCGCCGCGGCGGCCAACATTGCTTGCCGACAGGCTTTGAAGAATGGTTGCATGGGAAGCCTCGTACAGAAGTGTTCGGTGTTCGGGGTCCTGCTTTGTCAGGGATTCGTCCAGACCGTCACGCTTTCCCAGCCGTCGGCCGTGGCGGCGCTGTAGGAAAGCAGCGGGCCGAAAAACGCGGCGATCTTGTCCGCCGGCGGCATCCGGTCAAAATTGATTCCGGCGGATTGCCCGGACAGCGTTTTATGTTTGGCGTTCAACTGTTCCAGATATTGGCGTATTTGTCGCCATCGGGCGCCTGCAAGGTGCCCGCGGATGGCCGCGCCCAGGTCCAGCGATTCGTAGGAGCAGGCTGCGGCAGGTTTGAAGCGCAGCAGGGCCTGGTAGGCAGCGCTGTCGTAAAATCCCGCGGGGCTGCCCGGGGCATCGGCGGCGCGCAGCGCCGCCCGCACCATGGCGTCATCGCCGCCAACCAGGTATTGTCCGGCCACGGCCAGGCTCCAGGCATTAGACCCGGCCGCGGGGCGGGCAAAGGTGTAAATCGGGCGTCCGCGGAATTCCGAGGCCTGGAAATTTTCGCCCAGGTGCATGCGTAGCGGCGCGGCATCCGCCAGCAGCCGCGCCAGGGCTGCGGCGGCTTCCGCGGGATGCTTGACCTGCCAGTACATCAGCTCGCGGCTGCTGCCGTCCCGCATCCGGCTGCAAGCGGCATATCCGGTGTCCAGGTGCCGGAGCAGGTCGTTGTGCAGGTCAATGCCGAAGGTCTGCTGCAGCATGGCTTCGAAAAATTGCCGGGAGGCGGAAAGCGCCGGGCTAATTTGATTCAGCATTCCCGGCAGCGCCTCCCAGAGCCCCGCCAGATTCATCCGGTTGGCATTGTAGGCGAAGGCGTCCGCCGGAATGTATGGCAGACGCCAATCCGCCGGCAGCGGCGCGGGATCCAGCAGCGTCCAGATGCCCTGCCGGCAACCGCGGTTATTGATGCGCAGAGCCGTGCGCAACCGGCCGTCCTGTGCGGAAACGTCAAACGATACCTCCTGCAACTCGGAAATTTTCAAGGCCCTGATCAAGTCGCCGGGCTTGAAGAGCGGCGGAGCATTGGTGGCGGCGTTGTCCGTTTTGCGCGGCGGGCGGGGCGTGATCGCCTTTTCAAGCAATGCGCAGAGCCACCCGCCGTCCGCCCGGCCCTGCAGCAGATAGGGCGCGGCGGCCGCGGCCGGCGGCCGGGCCTGAAGACGGCTGATGCTTTTTTCCACCCAGCCGCGGTCGGTGGAGTCCAGATAGGTGTTACTGACAAAGGCCTGCCAGGAGGTGTTGGTGTTTTTATCGGGTGAAACGAGCGTGGCACGCAGCAGTTCCACGCCTTGAAATTCCTCGCGGACAAACGTAATTGATTCCGGGATCAGCCGGGCAATGTGCCGGTCCAGTTCCTGGATCCGGGCATATTGCGGTTCGGACAATTGCGCCGCGATGTAAAGCTCCGCATCCGGTCCCGGCGCCAGGCCGATGGCCAGGTCTTCCTGAAGCAGCAGGAGCGACTCCTTCTGCAAATGCCGGATTTCATCACGCAGGTGCGCGGGAGCGCCATGGTGCGGCAACCATCGGGCAGGATCGGGATGTCCGAGAAACTCCTGCATGGCCGGGTCGCGCCAGCAGCGTCCCGGGGGTGACGATTCCAGCGCGGCGCACAGGTTGGATACGCTGGGAATATGCAGCCGGATGGCGCTGTCTTCCGGCAGGAGTTCCAGGCGCGCGGCGGCCGGCAGCGCAAGGGCGGTCAGCAGGGCGGCGGCCAGCGGCGGCAGATGGGCATGGTTCATGGGTCCTCCGGGATGGGTGATGGAGACTGGCGGACTGCGCGGCGCGGCGGATCGAGATACAAGAAACCGGATTCGGAATTGGTTTCATCAAAGGCGTAATCGTCCAAATGCTCCAGCAGGAAGCGGGCATGACGCACCGGGATGGCGAAGTTCAGCCCCTGCCTGACGGGAACCTGCATGTTGATGATGCCGATCACCTGGCCGCGGGCGTTGAATAACGGACCGCCGGAATTGCCCGGATTGACCGGAGCATCCGTTTGCAGGAAAAGCATCCCGTTAAAATTCCGGGCCGTCTGGCTGATGACGCCCTGGGTCACGGATCGTTCCAGCCCCAACGGGTTGCCGATGACGAACACGGCTTCTCCGGGCCGGCTGCGGTCGTGCGGCGCCAGCACCGCCGGGGTAATGGGGGCATCCGCGGCGATTTCCACGACGCGCAGCACGGCCAGGTCGTGGAAGGCGTCCACGGCGACGATCTCAACCTCCTGGTGCACGATCCGCCGAAGAATCTGCCGATCCCGCACGAAGCGCGTCACCGTCGCCCGGCGTTCGCCGCGGATGACATGAAAATTGGTGAGCAGGTACCCCCGGCGGTTGACAAAAAAACCCGAACCCAGGCCGCGCGGCGTGCGCACCACAGCCACCGACGGGGCGAATCGCGCGGCAGCCTCGGCGATGGTTGCGGCATCCGCCGCCCCGGTGTCATAAAAGGCCTCATGGCCGGCGGGTGCGGGCGCGGCCTCCCGGTCGGCCGTGCGCGATTCCAGAATGGCGGTTGACGGCACGGCCAGGACTTCAGGGCCCAGGTCCAGGAACACCGCCAGCTCGTCCTGCTTCAACACCGGAGCGGTGACCACGGCGCCGCCGCGCAGCGTAACGGATACAACCGGCGGCCCCGGGTCGGCGGCGCCGCCCGCCGCCAGGGCCAGCAGGCTCATGCCTGCCGCCCGGGCGCTTTGCCCGGCCAGACCAGCGCAAAATTTGAAACGCATGCCGGGCATTGTAACGCAAAAAACCGGCGGATGGAAGCGGAAACATTTTGATTGACATGGCTGGTCAATAAGTACAGATTAGCACGAATTGCAGTTGTCGAAACTGGCGCATCCATTGTGCCGATGAAAGGATGTAAAGACTCATGCATAAATGTCAAAAACAGCAGAAGCATGTGCGCGGCTGGGCGTTGTTAAGCTGGTCCCTGTGCGCCGGACTGTCCGTTTTGCCGGCGGTGGCTGAAGAGCCTGCGGCTGCGGCCGCCCCGGTTGCGGCGGCGCCCGCGCCGGCCGCTGCGGCCGCCCTGGAGCCGGCGGCCGGGCAATCCGCCGCCGACCCGGCGGAGGTGATCATTACCGTCAATGAGCAGAAAGTCACCCGCGGCGATTACAACCGCGAAACGGAAGAAGTTACCCGGATGATGAAGCGGCGCGGCGTGCCCGAAGCTCAGTTTGAGAAAATGATCCAGAGTTTCAAGCCGCAGATCGTGGACGGCCTGGTAACCCGGGCGCTGATCAACCAGGCTTGCGCTGATAAAAAAATCGCCGTCAGCGATGAAGAACTGGCCGCCAAAATTGCCGCTTTTGAAAAAAATCTCCCGAAAAATCTGACCCTGGACGGCGTGCTGAAACAAAGCGGGTTAACGCGCGAGATGTTTGAAAACGACATGCGCGAGCAGTTGAAACTTGAAAAACTGCTGCAAATCGGCCAGGCGACGGAGGAACAGGTAATCGCCTATTACGAGGAAAACAAAACCCGGTTTTTTGAAAAGCCCGAAATGACCCATGCCCGGCATATCCTGATCAGCGTCAAGCCGACAGACACCGACGAGCAGAAAAAGGAGAAGCGCGCGCGGGCCGAGCAACTGCTCAAGCAGCTCCGGGAAGAAAAAGCCGATTTCGCCAAGCTGGCGGAAGAAAATTCCGATTGCCCCAGCAAGGCCATGGGCGGCGACCTCGGCGAATTCCGGCGCGGCCAGATGGTGAAGGAATTCGAGGAAGCGGCCTTCAGCATGCAGACCAACGAAATCAGCGGCGTGGTTGAGACCCAGTTCGGGTACCACATCATTCAGACCCTGGGCCATTCCGAGCCGAAAAACCTGGAACTGGATGAAGTGCGCGACCGCATCGTCGAAGCGCTCAAGGGCCGCGCCATCCAGGAAAAGGCCGAGTCGTTTCTGGATGGGATGCGCAAGGATGCCAAAATTGCGTATACCAGGGATTTCGATCCCGCACAGAAGCAGGATGCGGATCAGCCTGCGGATCAGCCCGCGGATGCAGCGCCGGCTAAAACGCCGGACCCCGCACCCGAGGTTTCCAAGCCTGCTGCGGACGCGTCCGAGCCCGGCGAGCCGGCCGCTGCCGGGCAACCGGCCAAGCCGGCTGCCCCGACTGCAGAGTAAACGGCGGGCATCGGGCATGGGCTGGCCGCCCGCCCGCGGCAGAGCCCGTATCGGCTGCGGCGGCCTGCGCTTTGGTTGACGCTACCGCGCCGCCGGCTCGCCGCTTGGCGGGCCGGCGCCCCGGGCGGCGGCGCCGTCCCGGCCGGCATGCCGGATCACCCATGAATTGGTTTTTTTAATGCTGACAATATGAAAACGGAAGAATTGCAGGCGTTGCAAGCGCAGGCGCTGCTGGAAATCAGCCGGGCGGAGGGCTTGGAGCCGCTGGAGGCCCTGCGCGTAAAATACCTCGGCCGCAAAGGCTTGCTGGCCGGTATCATGCAGGCGCTCAAAACCGCCGGGCCCGGTGAGCGGCCGCAGCTTGGGCGCTGCGCGAATGAATACAAGACGGAAGTGGCCGCGGCCCTCGATGGCCGCCGCCGCGCATTGCAGGCGCCCGCCGCGGAAAGCGCGGGGCGCTTCGACTGGACCAGGCCGGGCTGCTGGCCGCAGCCCGGCACGCGCCATCCCATCAGTATGATCATCGAGGAAGCCGTCCGGATTTTCACCGCCATGGGATTTACGGTGGCCGATGGCCCGGACATGGAAACGGCTTATTACAATTTCGAAGCGCTGAACACTCCCGACGATCATCCGGCGCGGGATTTGCAGGATACCTTCTGGCTGGCGGATGGGCGCCTGTTGCGATCCCAGACCTCGCCCGTGCAGATTCGCGTGATGGAACGCCAGGCGCCGCCCGTGCGCATCATCGCCCCCGGCCGCGTGTACCGCCGCGACACCACCGATGCCACGCATAGCGCCAATTTTCACCAGATTGAAGGATTATACGTGGACCGCCGGGTATCGCTGGCCGATTTGAAAAACGATATCGCCTGTTTTGCCCGGCGCATGATGGGGCCGGATGTCCGCGTGCGTTTCCGGCCGCATTTTTTCCCGTTCACCGAGCCCAGCGTGGAATATGATTTTTCCTGCCATGTGTGCGGAGGGCGCGGCTGCCGCGTGTGCAAGCAAAGCGGCTGGATCGAGATTTCCGGCGCCGGGCTGGTGCATCCGCGCGTTTTCGAAAAAGTCAATTATGATCCGGAAATCTTCAGCGGTTACGCTTTCGGCATGGGGGTCGAGCGGATCGCCATGATCAAGTACGGCATCCGCGATATCCGCGAACTATATGCCAATGATTTGCGTTTTTTGGAGCAGTTCCAACCATGAAAGTATCCTTGAACTGGTTGCGCGAATTAGTCGCCTTTGACGCCGACCCCGCGGCCTTGGCCGAACGCCTGACGTTTGCCGGCCTGGAAGTCGAGGCGGTGGAACCATCCGGCGCGGATATGCGGGAAATCGTGGCGGCCGAGGTGCTGGCGATCAGCCCCCATCCCCGGGCCGACCGGCTCAGCCTGTGCGACGTATCGGACGGCCGCCAGACCGTCCGGGTGGTCTGCGGCGCCGCCAATTTCGCGGTCGGCGACAAGGTGCCGTTGGCCCGGCCCGGCGCCGTGCTGGCCGACGGCACGCGGATCAAGCCGGCGGTGCTCCGGGGCGAAAAGTCCGATGGCATGCTGTGCGCGGCCGATGAACTGGGAATAAGCGACGACCACCAGGGCTTACTGCTGCTGCCGCCGGAAACCGCCGCCGGGACGCCCCTGGCGGAGATCGCCGGCCCGGCCGACCATGTTTTGACCATTGAAGTGACGCCCAACCGGCCGGATTGCATGAGCCTGATCGGTATTGCCCGCGAAGTTGCCGCCCTGTTCGGCAGCCGCCTGCGCCAGCCGCCTGCGCCGCTGCCGGCGCCGTTGCCGGCCGCCGACGCGGATTTTCGGGTAGCGGTGGAGAATCCGGCGGATTGCCCGCGTTACATGGCGTGGCGCCTGGCGGATGTGCGCGTGCGGCCCAGTCCCTGGTGGCTGCAGCGGCGGCTGTTTCAGTCCGGCATCCGGCCCATCAACAACATCGTGGATATCACCAACTACGTCATGCTGGAAAGCGGCCAGCCGTTGCATGCCTTTGATCAGTCGCTGCTGCAAGGCGGTCAAATCCGCGTGCGGCGCGCCCGCGAGGGGGAAACCCTGGTGACCTTGGACGATCTGCCGCGGAAACTCACTCCGGCCATGCTGGTGATTGCCGATGCCGAACGGCCGGTGGCGCTGGCGGGCATCATGGGCGGCGCCGGCAGCGGCATTCTGGCCGCCACCCGCGCGGTGGTGCTGGAAAGCGCCTGCTTCCGGAGCGGCCTGATCCGGCGGACCAGCCGCGCCCTGGGCCTGACTTCCGAAGCCACCTGCCGGTTCGAGCGCGGGGTGGATGCCGTGCAGACGGCATGGGCGGCCCGCCGCGCGGCGTCGCTGATGATCAAACTGGCCGGCGCGCGGCTGGCGGCTGCGCCGCTGGATGTTTTCCCGGTGGAACCGGAGCCCCGCAAAATCGAATGCCGGTTCGAGCGGTTGCGGCAACGGCTGGGGGTGGAGATATCCGACGAAGCCATCACGGCCATTTTCGAGGCCCTGGAACTGAAAGTGCCGGCGCGCGGCCGGAAGAGTTGCACCGTCTGCGTGCCGACTTTCCGTCCCGACCTGGAGGGCGAGGCCGATTTGCTGGAAGAAGTTGCCCGGTTGCACGGACTGGATAAATTGCCGGCGCCGCCGGAGCCGTCCCGGCAGCTTGCAACCATGGCGGCGCATGCCCAGTCCCTGGCCGTCATGCGTTTAAGGGCCGGCCTGGCGGGCATGGGGCTCGCGGAAATCATGAATTACAGTTTTACCGGGTCGCGGCTGATGGATTTGTGCGACGGCAGTTGTCCGGAAAAACGCGTGCCGATCCCGAACCCCATCAGCGCCGAACATGCCTGGCTGCGCAATTCCCTGCTGCCGCAGATGGTGGAGACCCTGGGGCAGAACCGCGCCCGCCAGGTGCAGCATGCGGCTTTCTACGAAATTGGCCGGGTGTTTTTCATGCCTTCCGCCCCGGCCGTTTCCGGGCATTGCGCGGCTGCGGCGGACGGCATTCCGCCGGATAAATCCCGGCCGGCCGCGGCCTTGCCGGCCGCCGAAATGGATGTGCTGTCCATCGGACTGATGGGCGCCGCCGGCCGGCCGCCGCTGGATCAGCGCCGTCCGGTGGACGATGAAGAGGCCTGGCTCTGGCTCAAGGGCATCCTGGAAAACCTGTGCCGCGGAATGCAATTTGATCTGCCGCGCAATTTCCAGGGACTGCCCGGCGCCGGCGGCCTGCAATTCGTCCCGGCGGCAGAGGCGCCGGATGGTTTTGACTGGCCTAACCGCGCGGCTTTTGCCGCGGGCGGCGGATTCGCCGTGCTGCTGGACGGCCGGCCGGCGGGCCGGGCCGGGTTGATCCGGCCGGACCTGCGCCGGGAATGGCGCATCCACGAGCCGCTGGCCGCGGCGGAAGTGGCGGTGGAGCCGTTGCTGGTCCACCTGCAGGCAGTCTGTGCGCCCCAAACTCCGCCGGTATACCCGGGGGTGCAGCGCGACCTGGCCTTGCGCGTTCCGTTAACCTTGACGCATGCGCGCATCCTGGAGGTAATTAAAAAATTATCCCCGCCGGAATTGACGGATGTCGGACTTTTTGATATATTCCAAGGCAAGCAGATAGGAGCGGGGTATAAGAGTATGGCGTATGCGCTGACTTACCGCTCCAGATCGCGAACCTTGACGGACGAGGATGTGAACCGCATGCACGCTCTCATCCTGGAAGGTTTGCGCAGGGAATTGAATGTGGAAATCAGGGTTGGATAGTTGTGGCAGGCATGGAACTGCGGCCGTGCAGGGTGTGTGAATGATCGTCAGCATGGCAATATTGATAATGTGTTTCTTCTCAGGCGCGCGGGCATTGATCCGCGCGGCTGTTGCCGGCGCGGTCCGTAAGCCGCTGGCGCCGGTTTGGCGGTGGGTTTCCGGAGATGCCGTACCATGGCGCCTGGCGCGGGCCGGCGCGACAGACTTGCATCCCGGGTTTATCATTCAGGACAGCGCGCAGTCTGTGTTGGGCTGTCCGCCATGTTGGTTCTTTCACAGTCAATCGGTGCTTGCCGCCCATCCGCAAGGATGATGCGCCAAAAAATCGAATACCCTGCCTGGTGCGTGGTTGGGCCTGTTTTCTGACCCATTAACTATCCAACGGGGGAGCCGGACGCGGCTGGAGTGCTGCACGCCCCGCCAGGGGAAGCAAAACCCAGCCGATATGGCGCCCACTTGGTTTTATCGGAACAGATAAAGGTTCGTAACGGCCGAGGCGGGGTATTCCTTTTTTTGGGGGCGGATCAGATGGACCTTTTCGAAACCAGTCCCGCAGGCTTGCCGGCTAACGCTCCGTTGGCCGCGCGGATGCGGCCCCGCACTCTGGATGAAATTATCGGACAGGACCATCTGCTTGCTTCCGGCAGGCTCCTGCGCCGCGCCGTCGAGTCCGACCGCCTGGGCAGCATCATCCTGTACGGGCCGCCCGGCTGCGGCAAGACCTCGCTGGCCGAAGTGATTGCCGGCGCCACCCGCCGCCGTTTCGAGCGCGTCAGCGGCGTGATTGCCAATGTCGCCGCGCTGCGGGATATCCTGCAGACTGCCGCCCTGCGCCGCCAGCGCGACGGCGCGGAAACCATCCTCTTCATAGATGAAATTCACCACTTCAACAAGTCGCAGCAGGACATCCTGCTGCCTTACGTCGAAGAAGGATCGGTCACGCTGATCGGCGCCACCACCCATAATCCGTTTTTCTTCATCAACAGCCCGCTGGTTTCCCGTTCCCAGATTTTTGAAATGGAGGCGTTGAGCGAAGACGCCGTCGGCCAACTCCTGCGGCGCGCCTTGCAGGATGCCGGGCGCGGGTTGGGCGGCCGGAACATCCGCGCGGATGACGCGGCCCTGGCGCATCTGGCAGTAGTCTGCGAAGGCGATGCGCGCCGCGCGCTGAATGCCCTGGAAATCGCCGCGTTGACTACGCCCCCGGATTCGGATGGCGCGGTGCACATCACCCGCCGCGCCGCCGAGGATTCCATCCAGAAAAAAGCCGTGCTTTACGATCGCGACGAAGACGGCCATTACGACACCGTTTCCGCTTTCATCAAGAGCGTGCGCGGTTCCGATCCCCATGCCGCGGTTGACTGGCTGGCCAAGATGCTGGAAGCCGGCGAAGATCCGCGGTTTATCGCGCGCCGGCTGGTCATTCTCGCTGCCGAGGACATCGGCAATGCCGATCCGCGCGGCTTGCTGGTGGCCAATGCGGCCAAGGAGGCCGTGCTGTTTGTCGGCATGCCCGAAGCGCGGATTGTGCTTGCCCAGGCCGCGACTTACCTGGCCTGCGCCCCCAAAAGCAACGCTGCCTACATGGCGCTGGAAAAAGCCATGCAGGATGTCAGGCGCGGCCGGGTGCTACCCGTGCCCAAGCATCTGCGCGGCGCCAGTTACCGCGGCGCGGAAAAGCTCGGCCATACCGGATACCGCTACGCCCACGATTTCGAAGGCCACGTGGTGGATCAGGAATACATCCCGACTTCCGCCGTGTATTACACTCCCGGCGATCAGGGTTACGAGGTTTACATCAGGCAGCAGATGGAGCGCTGCGCCGAAATTCGCCGGCGGCAGAAACAGGCGGCGGGAAAAAACGAAAAATCGCTGGAAAAAGGCGGGGAAGCGGCCCGGGAAACTTAATTCGGGAGTGGCTGGCAATGGTTTCCGGAAGTTGGCGATCAGTGTTTGTTTGTCGGTGAACAATGGTGTGTTATGTCTGGACGGAACAATAATCCAACCGCGCAATCCGCCGTCGGCGCTGTAGCGGCGCAACTGGGTTGCGCATCCGCCCCAACACCGCCCGGCAAGGAGAGCATCCGCGCCGAGATGCGCCGGCGCCGCGCGAATTTGCCGGCGGAAAAAATCCGGCAGGCCAGCGCGGCCGCCCAGGCCCGCCTGGCGCAATTGCCGGAATGGACCGCGTCCCGCTCCGTCTGCTGCTACCTGACGGCCCCCGGGGAAATCCAGACCGGCCGGCTGCTGGAAGATTGCCGCCGGCATGGGCGCCGGATTTGCGTGCCGGCCTTCTGCCGCCGCCGCCGGGCGTATTTTCCCGCCTGGCTGCTGCCGGACTCCGCGCTGACGCCCGGTTACGGCGGGATTGCCGAACCGCGCGATCCGCAATGGGCGCCGGAAGACGGGCGGGTGGACCTGGCGGTGGTGCCGGGGCTGGCGTTCGATCATGCCGGAACGCGCCTGGGGCATGGCGGCGGCCATTACGACCGGCTGCTGGCGCTGCCGGTGTTGCGCGGGGCTTTCAAGGCCGGATTAGCTTTTGAAATGCAGGTGGTGCAGGAATTGCCGGGCTGCCCGTGGGATGTCGCGATGGACGCGGTGGTGACGGAGCTTGGCGTGTATCGTAAACAAATATGACGGGAGGTTGCAAATGACGCAATGGTGGACTGGGGCGCTGGTGGTGATGCTGGCGGGCACCCTGGGTTATTATATAAGGTTGATGATCGGACGCTATGCCGCCAGTTCCAGCGAACGCGATCTGAAGCGCCTGCAGGCCGAGGCCGGCCGCGAGGCGGACAACATCCGCAAGGAAGCGGCCTTGCAGGCCAAGAGCGAAGCGCTCAAGGCGCGGGAAGCCCTGGAAGACGAGGTCAAGCGCCGCCGCCAGGAAGTTGTGGCGTTGGAAGAGCGCATGAACCAGCGCGAAGTGAATCTCGACCGCAAGGTCGCAATGATCGACAAGAAAAACCAGTTGATTGAACAGAAACTGGCCGAAGCTGAAAAAAATGGAAAAGAACTGCAGCAGCAGCGTGAAACATGCGATGCCCTGATCAAACAGGAAAAGGATAAATTGCAGCGCATCGCCGGCATGACGCCTGACGAGGCCCGGCGCACGCTCATGGCGCGGCTGGAAGAGGAAGTCCGCGGCGAAACCGGCATGCTTATCCGCCGGCGCCAGGAGGAAGCCCGCCAGACCGCCGAGCGCGAGGCCCGGCGGATTGTCGCCACCGCCATCCAGCGTTACGCCCTCAGCCATTCCGCGGAGCTGATGACCAGCACCGTCAGCCTGCCCAGCGACGACATGAAAGGGCGCATCATCGGCCGGGAAGGACGCAATATCCGCGCCCTGGAAGCCGCCACCGGCGTGGACTTGCTGGTGGACGACACTCCGGAAGCCGTGGTCATTTCCGCCTTCGATCCCATGCGACGGGAAATCGCCCGGCAAATCCTCGAACGCCTGATCGCCGACGGCCGGATTCATCCGGCGCGGATCGAGGAAATCACGGCCAAGGTCAAGGAGGAAATCGAGGAAACCATCCGCACCACCGGCGAGGAGGCCGTTTTTGCCATCGGCATCCAGAGCGTGAACCCGGAATTGATCCGCAACCTGGGCCGTTTGAAATTCCGCAGCAGCTACAGCCAGAATGTCCTGAACCACTCCATGGAAGTGGCCCACCTGATGGGCGTGATGGCCGGGGAGATGGGGTTGGACGCCATGCTGGCCAAGCGGATCGGCTTGTTCCATGACATCGGCAAGTCGCTGGATAGCGAGGTGGAGGGCAATCACGCCTTGATCGGCGCCGATTTGCTGCGCCGCCATGGCGAAAACCAGGTGGTCGTCAATGCCGTGGCCGCCCACCACGAAGACGTGCCGCCGGAAAGCATTTACGCCATCCTGGCGGCGGCGGCCGACGCCATTTCCGCCGCCCGGCCCGGCGCGCGCGCGGAAACCAGCGCCATCTACGTCAAGCGGCTGGAACAATTGGAAGCCATAGCCAATGGCATGCCGGGCGTGGAGAAATCATACGCCATCCAGGCCGGGCGCGAAGTGCGCGTGCTGGTGCAGTCCGAAAAAGTGGACGATGCCGGCGCCATGCACCGCGCACGGGAAATCAGCAAGAAAATCGAGCAGGAACTGCAGTACCCCGGCCAAATCCGTGTGACGGTGATCCGTGAAACCCGGTTCGTGGAATACGCCCGCTGACGGACCGGCAGCGCCGTCAGTTTGTGCTGGACGGCTGGATGGCGATATGGGTGATGTAGGCCTCGGCCGAATGCACCACGGCGGTAGATGTGCCGTTGGTGGATGTGTTGCCGGTATCCTCGCTGTCGTTGTCGGAGAAATAGGAGGCCACCGTGACCACCTGAACTTCCGGGGTGGCCGTCGGCTGCGACAGGCTGGTATAGTTGACCTGGTTGCCCGCGTAGGTGTTCAGCCGGCCGATCTGGTAGTTGGACAGCGACCACTGGTACCGGTAACCGCCGGAAGCGGTCAGCGTAACGGTTTGCCCGACATGATTGACGTGCGCCCCGGAAGGATTGATGCTGATGGATGAATCGGCGGAGTCAACTTCACAGCCGGAGGCGGCCAGCAGCAGCGCCGCCGCGCCGGCCAGCAGCAGCCCGCAGCGCCGGGCTGAAAACATTTTGAAAATCAGGAATGGTCTTTGCATGGTGTCGCAACTCCGTAGGGTTAACCCGCTGCCTGATGGTTAACGGAGCAGTATAAATCGCGCCCGGGCCAAGTCAAACTTATTTGCAGCGGTTCATTCCGGAATGAAAGATTCGCGGCCCGTCAGCGCCAGGATGGTTTCCGTCAGGAGTTTGACCGTGTCCTCCATGTCGCGCATGGCGATCACTTCCACCGGGGAATGCATGTAGCGGTTGGGAATGCTGACCAGGGCGGCGGCGCAGCCGCCGCGCGCGAGTTGCATGGCGTTGGCGTCGGTGCCCGTGCCGCGCGGTTCCGACTGCATCTGGAACTTGATGCGGCGCCGGCGCGCGGTATCGCACAGCATCTGCCCCAGCACGGGGTTGATGTTCGGCCCGCGGTGCAGGATTGGGCCGCGGCCCACGCCGATGTCCCCGGTTTTCTTGGGGTCGCCGCCGGGGTAATCGGCGGTATGCCCGACGTCCACGGCAATGCCGATCTGGGGCTGCACGCTGTAAGCGCTGGTAATCGCGCCCCGCAGGCCGACTTCCTCCTGCACGGTGGCGACCGCATGCACGGCCACGTTCAGTTTCTTGCCGCGCAAAGCGGCCAGGGTTTCCGTGACCGCCCAGGCGCCGGCGCGGTCGTCGAACGC
>JAXGSX010000063.1:0-14311 GCA_040775225.1 Kiritimatiellia bacterium
AGCGGCGCGGCGCGCGGGCGGCGGGCCGCCGCCGGCGCGCCGGCTGCCGCCGCCGCGTCCGAAAAATTCCTCGAAGATGCCGCCGCCGCCGAACAAATCCCCGAAAATATCCTGCAAATCGGAAGCATGCGTGAAATCCCGGGAAAAATCGAACCCGCCGGGACCGAACGCGGACTTCAAGCCATCATGGCCGTATTGGTCGTACTGGCGGCGTTTCTGATCGTCGCTCAGCACTTCGTAGGCCTCGGACACTTCCTTGAATTTTTCTTCGGCTTCCTTGTTCCCGGCGTTTTTGTCGGGATGATATTTCATCGCCAGACGGCGATAAGCTTTCTTTATCTCATCCGCCGGGGCATTGCGCGCAATGCCCAGCACCTCGTAATAATCCCGTTTCCCAGCCACTATTTACCCTCCCGATGTAACACCAGCAAAGTCATATCGTCGTATTGCGGAACGTCCCGCACAAAATCCAAAAGACTGGAGCGCACGGCGGCCACCATGTCGGCGGCCGCGCCGGCGCCGCCCCGGACGGCGGCTTGCTCCAGGTGGGCTTGCCCCCACTCTTCACGCCGGTTGTTGATCGCTTCCACCACTCCGTCGGTATACGCCAGCAAGGTGTCGCCCGGCCCCATCTGGAAACCGGTTTCGGCAAGGCATTCGTTGAAAGTTTCAATATCCGCCAGCCCCACGGCTATCCCGGGCGCTTCCAGCATCTCGGCCTGCCCGGCGCCGGAACGGACCAGCAGGGGACGCGGGTGGCCGGCCCGGGCCATGACGACGGTGTAATCCCGCGTATCCATGACGAGGTAAAGCATGCTGATGAACATGTCCTCCTGGATATCCTCTGAAATCACCTTGTTCACCACCTGTAAAACCTGCGCCGGATGCAGGCAGCCGGCGGCATTGGCCCGGAACACGCTCCGGCAGATGGACATGAAAATCGCTCCCGCCACGCCCTTGCCGGAAACATCCGCGATCACCATCCCGTAGTGGTGCTCGTCCACCCTTACAAAATCATAGTAATCCCCGCCGACTTCCCGCGCCGGCAGGCTGAAGGCGGCGCAATCCATGCCGGCGATTGCGGGTATTTTGGCCGGCAGGAGATTGTTCTGGATTTTGCGGGATACCTGCAAGTCGGCATCCTGCACCCGTTTCTTGTCCAGTTCCGCGTTGAACCGGGCAAAGTAAACCGTGATGGACGCCTGGTCGGCCAGGGCCTGCAACAGGTTCAGGTCGGACTGGATAAAGGGTGTATCGTCAATCCGGTTGACCAGCGCCAATACTCCCAGCACCGACCGCTTGAACCGCATGGGCACCAGCAGCAGGGTGCGAATCTGCAGCATGGGATTGTCAAACTGCGGCACCCGCGCATCGCGTTCGGCATCGGCAATCAAAAGCGGCAGATTATGCGACGCCACTTTGCCTATCAACCCCTCGCCCATGACCGCGCGGCGCTCCCGCACCAGCGCCTCCAGCCGGCCGGCATCCAGCGCGGCCGGCATGGCCAATACATCGCCGGATTCCGCCAGCGGAGGAAACAGCCCGGAAATGGCGCGTACGCCCAGGACATTCTCGCCCGGCTCCAGAAAATACACCGCGCCGGCCCGCGCTTTGGCGGCCTGCTGCGCGTAAAACAGGACGCGGCGCAGCAGAGTGTCAATCTGCGCGTCGGCGCTTTCGGTGAAAACCTCGCTGACATCATGCACAAAATTGTAAATGACGTCCTTCTCGTTGAGCAGGCTGTCCCGCTCCAGCCGCAGGCGGCGCAAACGCCACAGGCACAAGGCCGCCAGCGCCAAAGCCGACCAGCAAATCCAATGGTTCACCAGAAATCCCATCCTGCTAGTCCTTGCCTTTCAAATCCTTGCGGAGAAAATCCATCACATCCTTGAATTTCATCAGGTTGGCCGGGTCGGCGCTGATCAGCGAGTCATGCGCTTCCAGCATGTTCATGGCCGCCGCCTGCCGGTCCTGCGCGGCATGCAGGAGCGGACAATACTCCGTCGTCCGGCGCAGCAATTCGCGCAATTCTTCCGGCGCCGCCCCGGCCAGATAACATTGCAGGATGCGGTCAACGCCCAGGGTTTGGAGGATATCCTGATTTTTTTCGCTGAGATTCAGCACAAACACTCCGGCGGCGCCGCGCTGCTTCAGGCGCGCCGCCAGGCCGGTCATGACGCCGATGAACGTGCTGTCCATCGTCTCGCAATTTTCCATGTCCAGCGCCAGCCGGCGGCAGCCGTGCTCCATGGCGCTGGCGCCGAATTGTTTCAAGTCCGCGGCAACGGCGAAAGTCGCCCGGCCGAACACACGGATGATCGCCGTATTGTCGGCCAGGGCGGCGTCCATCCGCGCGGCATTAGGTTTTTGCAGATCGTTCATATATTCACGGCGGCCGGCGGATTAAAGCCGAGCGCAGCATCCCGTTGTTTAACGCGTTTAGTTTCCTGATCAATCCCAACCCCGTCCGCCGCCCGAACCGCCGGCGCAATCACCAGCGCCATTTCGCCTTTCAGACGCCTGCCGGCAAATCGTTCCGCCAACTGCTCCAGCAGTTCCCCCGCCGTGCCCCGCCGGCATTCTTCGTTCAACTTGGTCAATTCGCGCGCCAGGCACATCGGGCGCGCCGGCAGCAATTCCCGGAGTTCCTCCAGGAGCGGGAGCAAACGATAAGGCGATTCAAACAACACCACCGGCAAATCCAACGCCAGCAATGTTTCCAGGCGCCGGCGCCGCGCGCCGGCCTTGCGCGGTAAAAATCCCTCCATGACGTACCCACCGCCCCCGAACCCGCTCAGGGCCAACGCCGCCGTCACGGCGGAAGGACCGGGAATCACCGTTATGTATATACCCGCATTCCGGCAGACGCGCGCCAGGCGCGCCCCGGGGTCGGAAACGCCCGGCATGCCGGCATTGGTAACCAGGGCGCAGGACCGGCCGGCCCGCGCCTGGACAATGACAAAATGAGCGCGCGAATTTTCGTTAAACCGGTGGCAACTGACCATACGGGCGCTAATCTGGTAGTGCGTTAACAAATGCCGGGTATGCCGGGTATCCTCCGCTAGTATATAATCCGCGCTGCGCAACACCTCCAGCGCCCGCATGCTGATATCCTGCAGGTTGCCTATCGGCGTGCCGACTATATACAACCCCGCCTGCATCGCCGGCCCCCATTATCCGCCGCCGCGCGCTACAGGCGCGCTCGCGGCGCATTGAAAAACGAAGGCTATATATACCTTTTGCGGCTGGATTTGACAATATGTTTTTTGCCTCACGCCAATGCCGCGCGCGCGGCGGCGCGGCCGGCCGCCATAATGGTTTCCGCACGGTGAAAATCCATGAAACTCACATCATCCAACTTCGGCCGGATCAGCAAATCCGGCGGGTCTATTGCCAGCCGCGACTCGGCAATCTGCGCCTCCATGATCCGGATGGAATTGCCCAACACGTCAAAAATACCCGGGGTAGCCGAATCCTTGAGCCAGCGTCGCACCGTCCGTCCCAGGGGATTGTCCGCCGCCGCCAGCCGCTGCCGCGCCTGCCGGAGAATTTCGCCCGCCCGCTCCCTCGTCTCCTGCGACAAGGCTGCCGCAGAAGGCGGGTCGCCCGACGGCGGTAATTTTGCCGCCGCGGCGGAAGTGCTCCGAAAATGATTCACATCCACCGCCACGACATAATCCGCGCCCATATCCCGCGCCACGCGCACCGGCACGGGATTGACCAGCCCGCCATCCACTAGAATCTTGCCCCCCATCTGCACGGGTGTGAACATTCCGGGAATGGCAATGCTGGCCCGCACGGCCGCTACCACTTCCCCCGACGTAAAAACATATTCACGTCCGGTCAGGATGTCCGTCGCCACGGCCCGGAACGGCACGGCCAGGTTTTCAATGCGTTCAAACTGGACTTGCGACTGGACAAATTCCTCGATCTTGCGCCCATCAATCAGGCCGGACCGCGGGAAGGTAATATCCAGAAAATAATAAATCATCTGGCGCCAGTCCAGGCGTTGCGCCATTTCCCTCAACTCCGGCAACCGTCCGGCGGCAAAGACCGCGCCGACCAGCGCCCCGATGCTCGTGCCGGCCACCAGGTTGATCTCCAGACCCGCCGCCTGCAACTCTTCGATCACGCCAATGTGCGCCCAGCCGCGCGCCGCGCCGCTGCCCAGCGCCAGGGCCACCCGGCGGGGCCTGCGTTTCCGCCAGAATTTATGCATGCGTCCCTCCCGGTGCCGCCAGTCAACCGCGAATAACGGCGACGGTTTGGTCATCCCGGCGGCCGCGCCGGAGCCGCCGGTTTCAACTCCCATGGCGGCTGCGATGCCGTATCAAATCAGAACTTGACCAGGATCGCAACTACCGAATTCCGCATGATTCAAAACGGGGGCCGGAAGGCTCATCACAGATTCGCCCTCCCGGAACATTCCTGCCATATATTTCAGTTTGGAGGCCAAACCAGTGGCGAGCCTTCCGTCTTTAAAGCCCATCTGAATCCACACAACCGTCACACGTATTCGGGACAATCAACCCCTTCTATTGACAATTCACCCTTTGCATAATATATTGTCCCTGTTTGTCCTCACCTGGATTAAAATGACATGGAATTGAACGTCAAGGAAGCCGCCAAATTGATGGGGGTTTCTGAAAAAACCATTTATCGTTGGATCAAACGCAACAGGCTGCCTGCTTTCAAAATCAACGACCAATACCGTTTTAACCGCGTTGAAATGTTGGAATGGGCCACCGCGCAGCGGGTTAATGTTGCCGCCGAGTTGTTCTGCGACGCCAGCAATGAGCAGGCGGCCATATCGGGGCTGGAAGAATCCTTGCGGGCCGGCGGCATTCATTATCGGGTGGGCGGCCAGGACAAGTCATCGGCGCTGAAATCCATCGTGGAAATCATGCCGCTGCCAGCGGAAGTGGACAAAGCATTTTTACTGCGGGTGCTGATCGCCCGCGAATCCATGGGCTCGACCAGTATCGGCGACGGCATCGCCATTCCCCATGTGCGCAACCCGATAGTTTTACATGTGCCGTGCCCGATGGCGGCGCTGTGTTTCATGGAACACCCCATTGAATTCGGCGCCCTGGACGGCCGGCCGGTGCATACGCTGTTCGCCATCGTCAGTCCGACGGTCAAGGCGCACCTGAATCTGCTGGCACGGCTGGCGTTTGCGCTCCGGCAACCTGTTTTCGCCGGCCATATTCTGCATCAAGGATCGCGGGATGAAATTTTCGCCGCGGCCCACGGAATTGATCAGATGTTACAGCAGCGCGCCGCAGCCGCCGTTCCGGCAAGAAATACCTGAAATTTGCACCGCGCAAGTTTGGCGCAGGGCGCGGCGCGAGGGGTGCCGCTGTATAAATATACCGCAAACCTCTGAGCAACAAAGCCCTGTGCCAAAATCGCGCGGCCGGCTGCGGGCGAATATTGGTGTTTCCAGACACTATGCGTGTGTAACCATATGGGTGATAACAAATAACGGTGCAAATTTTAATTTGCACGCGTTATGATTGCTTAAAATAATTTCAACACCAATATTCGTGCAAAATTCAAGAAATAACATTCCATGACCTTGTTTACGCTCGCATTGGCGGTCTTGTTTGCGGGAGGCATCATCTCGCTGGCAACTATCGGGCGCCCGCATCTGGCGCGCTGCCTGGGCCCGGGCGTTACGGTGATTGGCTGTCTATGCGCGCTGGGGCCGGTTTTCGTGGCGCTGTCCGGTCAAGCCATCCAGCCGTGGCGCCTGCCCTGGACCATTCCCGGCGGCTCGTTTTACGTGAGCCTGGACGCCCTTTCCACCGTGTTCGCGCTGCCGATCATCATCTTATGTCCATTGGCGGCCATTTACGGTGCGGCTTACCTGCAGCCTTATGCCGGCCGGAAGGATTTGGCGCCGTCCTGGTGCTGCTTCAACCTGCTGGCCGGCAGCATGCTGCTGGTAACGGCGGCGCGCAATGCCATGTTGTTTCTGCTGGCTTGGGAAATCATGTCGCTGGCTTCGTTTTTCCTGGTGGCATTCGAAAACGAGCAGGCCAGCGTCCGGCGCGCCGGTTGGACTTACCTGGTTGCCACCCACTTGGGCACCGCCCTGCTGCTGCCGATGTTCGTCCTGCTCGGCCGCCACGGGCATACCCTGGATTTTGACGGGTTCGCGCGCGCGGCGCCAGGATGCGCCGCCGCAATTTTCCTGCTGGCGCTGGCGGGATTCGGAACCAAGGCCGGATTCATCCCCATGCATGTCTGGCTGCCGGAAGCGCATCCCGCGGCCCCATCGCATGTTTCCGCGGTGATGAGCGGGGTCATGATCAAAACCGGCATCTACGGATTGCTGCGCACGCTGACTTTTCTCGGCCCGCCGCCGCCCTGGTGGGGCTGGATCCTGGTCGGGGTTGGCTGCCTGTCCGGCATCCTGGGTGTGTTGCTGGCGCTGGCCCAGCACGACGTGAAACGCCTGCTGGCATATCACAGCGTGGAAAACATCGGGATTATTGCCCTGGGCATCGGCGGCGGACTGCTGGGAATAAGCTATGCCAGCCCGGGCCTGGTTTTCCTGGGATTCGCCGGCGGATTGCTCCATGTGATCAACCATGCCTTGTTCAAGGGGCTTTTGTTTTTCAGCGCCGGATCGGTCCTGCATGCCGCCGGCATCCGCGAAATTGACCGGCTGGGCGGGCTGCTCAAGGCCATGCCGGTTACGGGTGGTATGTTTTTCATCGGCGCGGCGGCCATTTGCGGCCTACCGCCCCTGAACGGTTTTGTCAGCGAACTCCTGATTTATCTAGGCGCGTTAAACGCGCTGGCGCAAGCCGCGTCATTGCCGGCCCTGCTCATCGCCGGCGCAGTAATGCTCGGCGCGCTGGCGCTGATCGGCGGCCTGGCGGCCGCCTGTTTCACCAAGGCTTTCGGCGTGGTATTCCTGGGCGAGCCGCGCAGCCCGGATGCGCTCAAGGCGTACGAGTCCGGCGCAGCCATGCGTATCCCCATGGCAACCCTGGCGGCGCTTTGCGTGCTGGTCGGCCTTGCCGCGCCCTGGCTGCCGGCAATTTTAAGGCCGGCGGTTTCACTGCTGGCCGGCGCCGACGCCGGCCCGGCCTGGACGGCTGCCGGCGCTGGAACCGCGGCGGCTTTGGCCGCCCTTCCCGGCCTGGCCCTGGGCGCGGCCCTGGTGGGCGGCATCTTCTTTTGGGCGCGCCGACGCCGGCAGCGGCTCCGGCCGGACCGGATGTCCGTCACCTGGGATTGCGGCTATGCCGCGCCGACGCCCCGCATGCAATATACCGCCTCGTCTTTCGCCGAGCCCATCACGCGGATTTTCCGGCCCTTGCTCCGCACCCGTTTTCATGAGCAGTCGCCCGCCGGGCTGTTCCCGGATACGGCCTCCTGGTCCACGCATACGCCGGACTTCTTTCACGAGCGCGTGTTCGGCTGGTTTTTCAAGCTGGCGGAAAGTCTGCTGGCGCGCGGCCGGCTGCTGCAGCACGGCCGACTCAATCTTTACATTTTGTACATCGTCCTGGCTTTGTTGAGCCTGCTTTTGTGGAAGTTGATTTGACATGCAATTTTTCCCTGCGCATTCCGTCATCATGCTGGCCGGCCTGATCCTGGCGCCGCTGTTGCCCGGAATCATCAACCGCACCAAGGCGCTGTGCGCCGGGCGCCGCGGCGCGCCCCTGCTGCAGTTGTATTACGACTTATTTAAATTACTGCGCAAAAACGCGGTCTACAGCCGCACCACCACCTGGATTTTCAGGGCTAATCCCGTGGTCAGCCTGGCGGCAACCATCGCCGTCCTGGCCCTGCTGCCGGCGGCACGGATAGCAGCGCCGTTGTCATTTGCGGGCGATTTCATCCTGCTGGCTTACGCGCTGGGTCTGGCGCGTTTTCTGACGATCCTGGCGGCGCTGGATACCGGATCCAGTTTCGAAGGCATGGGCGCCAGCCGCGAAGCCCAATTCTCCGCCCTGGCGGAGCCGGCCCTGATCGTCGGGCTGGGCGCGCTGGCCTGCGCCCCCGGCCGGATTTCACTGTCCGCCATTTTCGGAACCTTGAACGCCGCGCCCGCCGCCGGATTGCCGGCCCTGATCCTGCTGGCATCGGCCTTTCTGATTGTTTTCCTGGCGGAAAACTCCCGCATCCCTGTGGATGACCCCAATACTCACCTGGAATTGACCATGATTCATGAAGTCATGGTGCTGGATTATTCCGGGCCGGACCTGGCCATGATTTTGTACGCGGCCGCGCTGAAAATCTGGCTGCTGGGCGCGCTGATTGTCAACCTGGCGCTGGCATTTACCGACTGGCGCGGCGGCGCTTTGGCGGCGGCTTTTGCCGCCGGCATGGCGCTCCTGGCAGTGCTGGTGGGACTGATCGAATCATCCATGGCCCGCCTGAGCCTGGTGAAGGTGCCCCGCCTGCTGGGCGGAGCGCTGGTGCTGGCGGTGCTGGCTTTTTCATTGATTGCGAGGGCGGCCTTGTGAATGCTGCGGCCGATATCCTGCTGGTCCTGCTGATTTTGTCCAGTTTCGCCCTGCTGAATTCCAGCCGGCTGGGCGCCAGCATCCGCCTGGCAGCCTGGCAGGGCATCCTGGCCGGGCTCCTGCCGGCGGTAATGAGCGGGCGCGAAGTTTCACTCCGCATCCTGGCCACGGGGGCGGTGATGATTGCCATGAAAGGCCTGATCTTCCCGCGCCTGCTGTTCCGCGCGCTGCGCGCTTCCGACACCCGCCGGGAACAACAGCCCCTGCTGGGATACATGGCTTCGCTGATTTTCGGCGTCCTGGCGCTCCTGGGGGCCTTCTGGCTGGATGCGCGGCTGGACCTGGCCGGCCAGGCCGTCTCCCGCCTGGCGACCCCGACGGCCATAGCCATGATGCTCACCGGCCTGTTTTTAATCGTAACGCGCCGCATTGCCCTCAGCCAGGTGATTGGATTCCTGGCGCTGGAAAACGGGATTTACGCCTTCGGCCTGGCGGCGGTGGGCGACGTGCCGGTTTTGATTGAACTGGGAGTATTAATGGACATTTTAGTGGCGGTGTTCGTCATGGGCATCGCCATTTGCCATATCAACCGCGAGTTCGACCATATGGATTCCGACCGGTTGACGTCACTGAAGGGTTGAAACATGCATGCGGAATGGTTGTTGCCCAGCCTGGCGCTGCTGCCGGTGTTGCTGGCCGGCGCGTGCCTCGCGCTGCGCTCGCCGCGGGCCGTGGCCCTGGCATGCGCCGCCGGCACCCCGGCCGCGGCTTTGCTGGCCGCCGCGGCCGCCGGGTTGACGCTGCGCCATGGTCCGCTATCCGGCGGCGCCGGCTGGTTCCGCCTGGATGCGCTCTCGGCCCTGCACATGCTGGTGATGGCCATGGTTTTTGCCGCAGCCGGCATTGGCGGATTCGCTTATTTACGGCATGAAATCGCCGGCGGCCATCTCCCGCTGAAGCTGGCCCGGCGTTACGGCAGCCTCTGGTTCGGATCGTTTGCGGCCATGCTGCTGGTCTTGATTTCCAATAACCTCGGGCTGCTGTGGGTCGGCATTGAAGCTTCCACGCTGCTGACGGCGTTCCTGATTTGCATTCACGCCGCGCCGGCCGCCCTGGAGGCCATGTGGAAATACCTGCTGATGTGTTCCGTCGGCGTGGCCCTGGCTTTCACGGGCACCCTGCTCATTGCCGCTTCCGCAGCGCCGGCCGGCCTGCACGGCGCGGAAGTAATGCTCTGGACCAACCTGCGCGGCGCGGCCGCCCAGTTGCACCCGCCTTTGATCAAAGCCGGCTTCATTTTCCTGGCGGCCGGGTACGGCGTCAAAGCCGGCCTGGCGCCGATGCATAACTGGCTGCCGGACGCCCACAGCCAGGCGCCGGGGCCGGTCTCGGCGGTATTTTCGGGATTCCTGTTGAATGCCGCCCTTTACGGCATACTGCGCTGCCTGCCTCTGGCGGAGGCGGCCACCGGCAATACCGGCTGGGGCGGCGGCATTCTGGCCCTGTTCGGGCTGCTGTCCATCGCCGTCGCGGCAGCCTTGATCGTCTCCCAGCAGGACATCAAGCGCCTGCTGGCTTATTCCAGCGTCGAACACATCGGCGTCATGGCCCTGGGTTTCGGGTTGGGCGGCGCAGGCGCCATTGCCGCCTTGTTTCACATGTGCTGCCACTCGGCGGCCAAAACCATCGCCTTCTGCTGCGCCGGCCGGCTGGGCCAGATATTCGGGACCAACGATATGCAACACATGGGGCGGTTGCCGGCAGTCTCGCCCTGGCTGGGCGCGGGCTTGCTGACCGCGCTGCTGACCCTGATCGGCGCCGCGCCGCTGGCGCTGTTTATCAGCGAGTTCCTGGTACTGAAAGCCGCCGTGGATCATGGCCGCCTGGCGGCGGCCGGCATCCTGCTTGCCGGACTGGCAGTGGTGTTCATCGCGCTGCTACGGCGCATGATCTCCATGGCCTGGGATACCACGGCGGACTTGCCGCCGCGGCAGCGCGCGCATTGGACGGAAATCCTGGTGATCGCCGCCAGCCTGGCAGTCTTGCTGGCGCTGGGCATATATTGGCCGCCGCCTTTGGCGCGCATCCTGTCCGACGCCGCCGCCATTCTGGAAGGAGCGCCATGAGCGATTTCCTCCACCTGCCGAACAACGCGGCCATCCCGCTGGGCCAAATCCCGGTGTTGCAACTGGAAAAATTCCGGGAACGGATTCTGGATGGCGTCCGGCAGGACGATCATCTTGCGGCGTTATTTGCCGCTCCGGCCGATGCCGGGCGCCGGCTGTTTGCGATTCTGGCCTGTCCGGAGCGCGCCCGGCTGTCCGTCTTCTGCGCGCCCGTGGAAATGAGCTACCCCGCCCTCACACCGGCATGCGCCCAGGCCCATCTTTTCGAACGCGAAATTGCCGAGCAGACCGGCATCCATCCCGCGGGGCATCCCTGGCTCAAGCCGGTGCGTTTCCCGGAGCGCGCGCCGGCGGATGCGTCACGCCGCGGCGCCGCCACAGGGCAGATGCGCCACACAGCGACGCCGCTGCCCGGGGCGCGCGCGCAAACTCCGCCCCGGCAATGCGGCGTAATGGATTTCTTCCAAATCACCGGCGAGGAAATCCACGAAGTGGCGGTCGGCCCCGTGCATGCCGGAATTATCGAGCCGGGCCATTTCCGGTTTCAGTGCCACGGCGAAACGGTGCGCCACCTGGAGATTTCGCTGGGTTACCAGCACCGCGGGATCGAACCTGCCCTGACCGGGGGGCCCGACCGGCGGACGCTGCATTACATGGAAACCCTGGCCGGCGACACCACCATCGGCCATGCGATGGCTTACTGCCAAGTGCAGGAAGCGTTGACGCAATGCCGCGTCCCGGCCCGCGCCCAGGCCATCCGCGGCATCGCCCTGGAATTGGAGCGCATCGCCAATCACATCGGCGATCTCGGCGCCCTGGCGGGTGATATCGGTTTCCTGCCAACCATGTCCTACTGCGGCCGCATCCGCGGCGACATCCTGAACCTGACGGCGCTCCTGTGCGGCAACCGCTTCGGGCGCCGGCTGGTCATGCCGGGCGGAACGGCTTACGATCTGGACGGACAACAGGCCGCGCTGCTTCACGACCGGCTGAAAGCAGCCATGACGGACGCCGCCTCGGCCGTCGGCCTGCTTTGGGAAACGCCCTCCGTGCTCGCCCGCTTCGAGAACACCGGCGCGGTCCCGCGCGAACTGGCCGTGGAAATCGGCCTGGTGGGAGTCGCCGCGCGCGCCTGCGGACTGGACCGTGACGTCCGGCGCGACTTCCCGGACGGCATCTTCCAGATGGCGCAAATCCCCGTCGCCACCTGGCATACGGGCGATGTGTTCGCGCGCGCCTTCGTGCGCTGGCTGGAAACGCAGCGCTCCGCCGCGTTCATCCGCGATCTATTGAGCACCCTGCCCGAGGAATCCGTCCGCGTCCCCTGCGCGGCGGAACTGCCGGCGGCGCACCTGGCCGTGGCGCTGACGGAAGGATGGCGCGGCGAAATCTGCCACGCCGCCATCACCGGCCCCGGCGGCCGGTTCGCCAGTTACAAGATAGTGGATCCTTCTTTCCATAACTGGCTCGGCCTGGCGCAAGCCATGCGTGGGCAGCAGATTTCCGATTTCCCGCTGTGCAACAAGAGTTTTAACCTGTCCTATTGCGGACAAGATTTGTAAGGACCGGAAACATGAGCAGCCTGTTGATCACACGCCTGCGCCAGGGATTCCGCACCATGCCCTACCCGGCTGGGCCGACGCCCGCATTGCCGGAACGCTTCACAGGCCGGCCCGCAATCAATGCCGGCGCCTGCCCGGCGGATTGCCGGATATGCGAGGAGGCCTGCCCCGTCGGCGCCATTAAACGCGAGGGAGGCGCGGTACAAATTGACATGGGCCGATGCATCTTCTGCGCCAGGTGCCGGGACGCCTGCCCGGCGCGCGCCATCACATTCACGGCGGAACACCGCCTGGCGGCGCGCCGGCGGTCGGACCTGCTGGTCGCCGGCGGCGCGCCTTTATCCCGGGATGATTACACCGGCGAAATCCGGAAAATCTTCGGGCGATCGCTCAAGTTGCGCCAGGTCTGCGCGGGCGGCTGCAACGCCTGCGAGGCCGACACCAACGTGCTCAATACCCTGGCCTGGGATTTGGGCCGGTTCGGCATCCAATTCGTCGCCGCGCCCCGGCATGCCGACGGCCTGCTGATCACCGGGCCCGTCACCAGGAACATGGAACTGGCCCTGCGCAAAACCTACGACGCCGTGCCCGCCCCGAAAATCGTCATCGCCGTCGGCGCCTGCGCCATTGCCGGCGGCCCGTATGCCGGACATCCGGAAGTCTGCAACGGCGCTGAGGCCCTGCTGCCGGTGGATCTCTACATCCCCGGCTGCCCGCCGCATCCGCTCACGATCCTGGAAGGCCTGCTCCGGCTGCTGGGGCGGTTGCCGGCAGCGCGCCAGCCGACATCGTAACGCCAAACGGCGTTCGCTTCTTTTACCGATTGCTTCTATAGTAGCCGAACGGCTTGCCCGGCATAGCTTCAGCGTAGCCGGGCGTTCGGCGTCCGAATGCGCCACGCCGTGGCGCCACTACAGCCAAATTTATGGATGGGTTGACGAAGTACGTATCTGGTATGCGACGCCCCCCGAAATTTACCTTATCTCTTACCGACGACCAGCGTTAAATACACGCTCTGCTACTACATATTGTGGTTTATTACCGCATAACCGGAAAAACACACAATTCAACTATTCTTAAGACTTCTGCTATGCGTGGCTTCAGAAAGCAAACAGTCACTTCGCCGCGCAGTGCGCGCATAACCAGGGCAGGGATCCCCGATCGGATTTTGTATCCCAAAAATGGCCCGGCGTACGCATCCAGCCGCGAACCGACAATCCTTCCACGCGGCGCAATTCCAGTTCCCACCGTGCCAGCGCCCGGCCGGACAACCTATTTCAAAGAAAAGATTGTTCCTTCGAGCACATATTCATAGCAGCCAAGGTCCACCAGGCCGCTGAACCGGTCAACCCGGCGGCGCCCGTCCAGGTCCACGGCGCCGGCCATCCACGGCATATTGGCCCCCGCATTGATATAGGGCGAATTGCGCTGCAAGCGGAAATTGCCCGTTTCCATGCCGGCAAACAGCGGGTCGTCGGTCCGGTTGCCGGCATCCGGCGTCACCGGCTGGTCACTGCCATTTTGCATAGGCGCGACGCAGCAATTGGTCAAAATCACTCCCGTGCCGGCAACAAGGTACATGTTGCTGCGACCATTGGCCGGCGCGCTATTCCCGTAAATAATCGTGTTGCGCACCACCATGTTGGTCGTAACATTGGCGTTGACCACCAGCCCGCCGCCGTTTAAAAGAGCGCTGTTGGAAGCGATCGTGGTGTTTTCGACCTGAAAGCGCCCAGCTTGTTCCAGCGCCAGGCCGCCGGCGCCGCCAGATGCCGCCGTTGACTGATTTCCTACAATCAAACATCCCGTGATGATACCGGGGCTATTGATGCGGATGCCGCCGCCGGCATAGCTGGAATTATATGCCGACGTGTTTCCGCGAATGATGCTGTTGGAAACAATCAAATCACCACCAGTCGCATAATAACGATGATAGATTCCGCCGCCGCCGAGATTTGCCTGATTGTATGAAATTTCGCAGTTGGCAATCATGCCGGTGCTCCCGTCGCGGGCGTAAACATAAACGCCGCCCCCGGAGTCGGTACTGGCAATATTACGTTCAAGCCGGCAGCCATACATTTCAAAAATCATGCCCGGTTCATCTACCGCGGAAATCCCATACAAGCCCCCGCCGCCG
>JAXGSX010000064.1:0-14294 GCA_040775225.1 Kiritimatiellia bacterium
ATTTTTACCAAATACTTGCAAAAAATGTATTGGTGATGTGAAGTTGAAAAGTCGTTCATCGAAAATCCGGCGATGACTGACTGCAAAACACAATTCCGGAAAAATTAGCGTGACGGGCGAAGCCCGTCACGGATTCAGGTGATATGAAAACAAGGTTGCTTGCAGGAGCATTGATTTGCGCGGCGGCGGCCGCCGGGGCGCAGGACCGGTTCGTATCCCGGGACGGCTTGCATCAGGCGCCCTTCACCAATTGGGCGATGGCTTCCACCAACCTGCTGGAAGCCGTAAACCTGGCCAATGCCGCGCCGGGTTATACGGTCTGGATATCCAACGGCACGTATGTTTTGACCAACCGCGTTTACGTAGGCGACACAGTAGTGTGCGGCGCCGGCGGCAGCCGCGAGGACGTGGTCATCAGCGGCGGCGGCGCGACCAATTGTTTTTATCTCAATCATGCCGGGGCCGTAGCGGCGAACCTGACGGTTTCCAACGGTTATGCTGCCGCCATGAGTGTCGGGCCGGGAGTACATATCACCACCAGCGGGGGCGCCCTGAGGAATTGCGTCATCGGCTGGTGCCAGGGATTTTATCCCGGGGGGGTGGAAGTATTCGGCCGCGGCATCGTGACGAATTGCCTGATTGTTTCTAATACCGCCTTGTATAATTCCGGCGGTTTGCGTATCGAATCGCAATTCGGCGGGACCATGGCCACGGTAGTCTGCTGCCGGATCGAGGGCAACGTTTCCGGTTCCGGCGCGGGCGTGAACATGGCCGGCGGCGCCCTGCTCGATTGCCGGATCGCCGGTAATATTCAGACGTCGGCCTCAACCGGCCAGGGCGGCGGCGGCGTGATGATCAACAATTCCGTGCCCAGCAATTATTTCTCGATCAGGAACTGCGTGATTGAGGGCAACACCTCGGCGTCTTACGGGGGCGGCATCTGGAACAAGCCGCTGTCAACGATGCGTTATATCGAAAACACGGTCATCCGATCCAATATCAGCCAGGCATTCGGCGGCGGAGGCTTGTGCCTGCAAAGCAACCTCGCCGCGCGTTCCTGCCTGATTGTGAACAACAGTTTCAACGGGACGACGCCGTCCGCCGGCGGAGCGCACCTGCTGGACAACGCCAGCCTTGAGAATTGTACGATGGCCGACAACCTCTCGGCCACCGTGGGTGCCGGCGGCTTGTATGTCGCCGGCGCCGAGGCGGAGGTTTGCAATACGATAATTTCATCCAATCATCTGGGCGCCGCCGGCAGCGACCTGGCCTTGGCGCAGGCCGGCTGGACTAATAATTTCCGGCATTGCTGCGCCGGCGCCGGGCCGGAGTTGCCGGCGGCGCAGGGCAACCTTGCCGCCGCGCCCGGCTGGCTGGCCCCGGAAGCCGGCGACTACCGGCTGCGGGCGGATTCTCCCTGCGTCAACCATGGCACGAACGCGCCGTGGATGGCAACCGCCGCCGATCTTGCCGGCGGCCGGCGGATTGACCGCGTGGTTCGCGCGGTGGATATCGGCGCGTATGAATGGGTGCCGGGCATAACGATGTTCACAGTGCATTAAAACGGGGATGGCAGGGAGCGATGCACAATCAACGGGAGCGACCAGGATGACGATTGAGATGGGAATTGTCGGCTGCGGCAATGCGGCGCGGGGGATACATTATCCGCCATTATCCAAACGGCCGGACAAGTTCCGGGTGACTGCCTGTTGCGACCTTGACCCCGCCCGGGCCGCGGAGATCGCGGCGCTGTACGGGGCCAAGCCTTACGGCAACCTGGACCAGTTTCTGGAACATCCGAATCTGCGCCTGGTGCTGGTGGCCACGCGGCCGCCATCCACGCATGCGCCGATCGCGCTGCAGGCGCTGGCGGCGGGCAAGGATGTGCTGCTGGAGAAGCCGATGTGCGCCGCGCACCAGGAAGGAATAGCCATCATGGAAGCAGCGCGCCGGCATGGGCGGCTGGTGACCGTGCATCAGAACCGCCGGTGGGAGCCGGAATTCCTGGAACTAAGGTGGGCGGTAGAACAGGGCTTGTTCGGCAAAGTGCGGGTATTTCACACCACCGTTTGCGGCAACCTGCTGGGCGCGGACTGGCTGTTCGACTGGGGCGTCCATCTTTTCGACCAGGCGCTGCTCATCGGCGGTGGGAAGCCCGCGGCAGTGGATTGCGCCGCCAGTTTTCCGCGCGGCTTGGATGAAGGCAGCGGCCCCTGGACCGCGGTCATCCGGTTTGATAATGGGGCCGCCGCGGTGGCGGCGATGATGATGGCGCAATCCGGCTGCCCGCGGTTCATGGTGGCGGGCGACCAGGGCGGCTGCGCCTGGCCGGCCGGCAAGGGCCGGTTGAAGCTGGATGAAACCGTCTTAACCTCGCAACTGCCGGAAATCTGCCGGGGCCGCGACAGCGGCGGCGAGCCGCTGGCGCCATCCCGCGAAGCGCGCATTCCCATTGTGCCTTTTTATGACAATTTGTATGAGGCGCTGCACGGGCGAGCCGCGCCTGCCGTGCGGCCGGAAGAATCACTGCTGGCGGTGGATGTCACCCTGGCGGCCATGAAATCCGCCCGGAGCGGCCGCGCGGTGCAGATGGCTTGATTTTAAAAGAGAAAGGAGCGGTATGAAATTTGCGGCACAGTATGGATTACAGCCGGGATTGACTTTCGAAGAAAACGTAGCGCGCATACGCCGGGCGGGATATGGCGGCATCGAATTATCCACCGCGGGCATTTTCGAGGGCCGGGCCCGCCCACTGGCGGAAAGCGAGATGCCGGAGTTGTGCGCCTGCGCGCGGGATTGCGGCGACTGCGTCCGCGCGGCCGGGCTGGAAATCATCGGGCTTGTGCCGCCTTACTTTGCTTTAAGCTACTTTGAGGCGCCGGTTTTCGAGAATTATTACCGTTTGGCGCAGGCCATGGGCGCGCCGGCGATCCGGGTGTTCGGCATGCTGTATGACCGGAAACAGGGTTACCATGCGCTGTTCCGTAGGACGCAAGACATGCTGAAAACGCTGCTAGGCTATGGCGCCCGGTACGGCGTGCGCAGCCTCCTGGAATTGCATCCCGGCAATTTGAACGAAAGCTGCTCGGGGGCCTGCCTGGTCATGCGCGATTTCGATCCGAAACTGATCGGCGCGATCCACGATCCGCAGAACATGGTCCTGGCCGGCCGGGAAAACTGGCGGATGGGGCTGGAAATCCTCGGCGATTACCTGGCTTACGTGCATTGCAAGGATTCCTATTATGCCCGCAACGACCAGGGCCAATGGAAGTCCATCATTGTGCATCCCGGCGAGGGGCTGGTGAACTGGAAGGAATTCGCGGCCGCCTTGAAAGACACCGGCTTTGACGGTTACTTGTGCAACGAAAACCGGATGGATAAAACAGGTGTGCAATCCGAAGAATACCTGGAACAGGAACTGGCCTATCTGCAAGGTATTTGCGCCTGAACCTTCCGTCAGCCCGCCGCGGCTATGGGTGGAGGGAGATGGATATGGATCAACCCTGCCAGTCAGTCAAAGAACCGGCGCGGGAAGTGCCCGTGTTGGCGGATTATGATGTAGTCGTGTGCGGCGGCGGCCCGGCCGGCTGTGCGGCGGCGATCGCCGCCGCGCGCCTGGGCGCCCGGACGCTGCTGGTAGAGAAATACGGCTACCTGGGCGGCGCGGCGGTGTCGCAGATGGTTTGCACCGTGCACAGCACCAATGGCGCCGACCTGCAGGGCATCTGGCACGAGTTCATGGCGGGGCTGCTGCTGCGCGGCGCCGTGCGCCCTTTTACCGCAAAGCGCATTGACACCACTTTCGATCCCGAGCAGGTCAAATACGTCTGGGATGAGTTGCTGAGCGCGGCGGGCGCCAATCTGCTGCACCATGTCCAGGCTACCGGGGCCGTGCTTGAGCAGGGGGCGGTGCGGGGCATTTTTGTGGAAACCTGCGCCGGCCGGCGGGCCATCCTTGGCCGGCGGGTGATTGACTGCACCGGCGACGGCATGGTGGCGGCGGCGGCCGGCGTGCCCTGGGAACAGGGCGATGGCGCAACGCCATGGGGGATGGCCCTCTCCAAGGTGTTCCGCCTGGGCAATGCGCAATGGCCGGAGGCCGATCCCGACCCAACAACCGTGGACCGGGTGGAACAGGAATGGGCCGAAGCCGTAGCGCGGGGCGAATTCACCCTGCCGGAACTGGCGCGCGCCAGGGATGTCGCCGGGAAGTTGCGCGTGCGTTATGGCGCCATGCCGGATTACCGCCGGGAAGTGCGTTGCATGCACCACGCGCGCATATACCGGGTTGACCCCCTGAACCCGTGGGATTTAACCCGGGCCGAGCGCGAAGGCCGCGAACAGGCGCGGCAGACTGCCCGGGCATATTGCCGTTACATGCCGGGGTTCCAGGCGGCCTACCTGCTGGATACCTCCCACATGGCGGGGTTGCGCGCTTCGCGGCGGCTGCGGGGACTGGCTACCGCCACGGCCGAGGATGTCAAGTTGTTGCGCAAATACCCTGATGGCATAGCCCGCTGTTCCTGGCCGGTGGATATCTGGCCGCCCGACAGAGTTTCCGCCCGGCCGTCATTCATGTCCACGCCGGACTTTCCCGCCTGGCAGGAAAAATTGCTGGCGGGCGATTATTACGACATACGCTATGGCTGCATCGTGGCGCAAGGCGTGGATAATTTGCTTATGGCCGGCCGCTGCATTTCTTCCGATTACGAAGCCCAAGCCAGTCTGCGCATCCAGCAAACCTGCATGGCTACGGGGCAGGCGGCCGGAACCGCCGCGGCGCTCAGCCTGACCGCCGGCGCCGTGCCGCGATTGCTGGATACCGGGATGGTAGCGGAACAATTGAAAAAGGACCGGGCAGCCGTGACACTGGCCTGCTGAATGCGGATTACGGGTAGGGATCAGGCGGCGGCTGCAGCCAGCCGTATTGCGGCGGGGGCGTGTACTGCGCCCGCCGGTCGAGCCATGCCTGCCGCAGCGCCGCGCTGACCGCCATGAGCAGGAGCACGGCCGCCAGCGCCAGGCCGGCCCGGCGCGCGTGCGGCGCGCGCAGCCAATTGACCAATCCGCGTCCGCCCGCGGCGGCGGCGGACTGCAGCCGGCTGGCGAGAGCAATCCCGCCTCGCCGCACTGCCGTTAACCGGGGGCGGCATGCCTGGCGCAGACGCTGAAGCAGTTCCTTGAAGTGGATCCGCCGGCTCAGCCGCCCGCGCAGGAACTGGCGGATGCGCGGCGGCGTATGCTTTCGTGCCTGCGCCGCCGGCGGGCTGTCCGGGGGGGAAGCCGGGATAGCCGGGGTAGCCGGCGGAGGCGCCAGGGGCGAGCGCCACGCGGCCGCCTCCGCGGTTGGCGGGGGCGGCGCCGGGGGTCTGGCGCGCCGGCCCGCGTTGTAAAACTTGCCGCCATCGCCGGCCGATCCGTCTTGCCGGCGGTAGATTTTCAGCAGTGGTTGGGGATTCAGGCCGAGATACTCGGCGTAGAGCTTGATAAAGCCCCGCGCGTAAACTGGCGCGATCAATTCGTCGAAATCATCGGCTTCCAGAGCCTGGATGATCATCTGCTTGGCCTTGATGGCCTCGGCTGCCTCGACGATGGTGCGGCCCTGCCGTTCGCGGGCGGCTTTCAGGATTTGTCCGATTGATTCCATTCCGTGTCTTCGCTGGTTCCGGCGTTTTCGGGTTCAGGGACAAGATTATCCGCGGTTTGCGCTTCAAGATCAATCAAAATCTCACGCGGGTCGGATCCGTGGGCCGGGCCGACAATGCCGCGTTCTTCCAGGACGTCCATCAAACGGCCGGCGCGGTTGTAGCCGATTTTCAACCGGCGCTGCAGCAGCGAGACGGATGCGCGCCGGGTTTCGCGGATGATATTGGTGGCGGCGTCCAGCAATTCGTTGTCCGCGTCATCATCTTCTTCCGCGCCGGGCAGGCCGGGCATGGCGGCGGACTTGCCATCCGCTTCGTCCGGATTGGGAATTTCAAATTTTGCGGGGAGCGCCTGCTGCTTGATGAATTCCACCAGGGAATGGATGTCTTCGTCGGTGGTCATCGCGCCCTGGGCGCGGATCAGCTTGCTGCTGCCGGGCGGCAGCAGCAGCATATCGCCGCGGCCCAGCAGCTTGTCGGCCCCGCCGGTGTCGAGGATCGTGCGGCTGTCCACTTTCTGGGCCACCTGAAACGAGATGCGCGCCGGGAAGTTGGCTTTAATGGTGCCGGTGATGACATTCACGGAAGGCCGCTGGGTGGCGAGAATCATGTGAATGCCAACGGCGCGCGACAATTGCGCCAGCCGGGCGATGGCGTTTTCGACTTCCGCCCGGGCCATCATCATCAAGTCGGCCAGTTCGTCAATCACGATCACAATATACGGCACATGCGCCGGGAACGCTTCCCCGTCATCGCCGCCGGGCGCGGGCGGATGGGCGCGCATGCGCTCGTTATAGGCGGCGATGTTGCGGACGCCGGCGCGGGCGAAAAGCTTGTAGCGTTTGTTCATTTCATTGATGGCCCAGCGCAGGCCGAAAATGACTTTTTTATGGTCGGTGATCACCGGCGTAGCGAGATGCGGCAGATCGTTATACACGGAAAACTCCACGATTTTTGGGTCCACCAGGATCAGGCGCAAGTCTTCGGGCGCGCGCGACATCAGCATGCCCGCCAGGATGGAATTCATGCAGACCGTTTTCCCGGAGCCGGTGGCGCCGGCAATCAGCAGGTGGGGCATGGTGGCCAGGTCGGACACCAACACGCTGCCGCCGACGTCTTTGCCCAGGACCAGCGGGATGGCGGCGCGCGTATTTTGCCACTGCTCGCTTTCCAGGATTTCACGGAGGTAGACCTTGGTGGCGATGGCATTGGGGACTTCAATGCCGACCACGCCCTTGCCGGGAATGGGCGCCTGGACCCGCACGCTGGTGGCCTTGAGGGTTAGCGCCAGGTTGTTGCTCAGTTTGACGATATTTTCCACGCGGATGCCCGGCGCCGGCAGCAATTCGTAGCGGGTCACCACCGGGCCTTGTTCGATATTGGTAACTTCGCATTCAATGCCGAATTCCGCCAGGGTATCCTTGAGCACCTTGGCGGTGGTATGCATGTCGCCGTCAATCTCGCGGTCATGGCCTTCCGGGGTCTGGTGCAGCAGGCTGAGCGGCGGAAGCTGATACGGCAATGGCGCGCCGGGCGCGGCCGGCGCCGGCTCAGGGGCAGGGACAGCGGCGGCATGGGTCGGCATTGGCGCAGGTTTGGCGGGCGGACGCGCCGCCGGTTTGGCCGGGGCGGGGGGAAGCGCCGGCGAAGGCGGGGGTATCGGCGCGGGGGGAGGCGCCGGCGGCCGTTGCGGCGCGTTACGGCGCATTTCCTTTTCCAGGGCTTCCCGCTGCCGGGCCACGGTGCGGGCTTCGCGTTCCAGCAATTCAAGGCGGCTGCGGCGGGCAGCCTGGGCGGCACGGATGCGGGCGAGCAGCAGGGCGATACCGGCCTGAATGGCGCGCGCCAGGCGGCCCAGGGCGGCCCGGCCGACAAACATCACCACGCTGCCGCAAAACAATCCGCCCAGCAGGATAGCGGATCCCGTGTGTCCGAGCAATTCGCGCAGAAAGCGGTCAGTCAGCAGCCAGCCGAACATGCCGCCGCTCAGTCCCTGGATGTTTAAGCGCAGGCAGAAATGATCGCACAGGCCGGGGCACAAGGGGAGGGCGGCAGCGGCCAGCAGCAGCGCCGCAAGGCTCCAGCAACAGCGCGGCAGAAACGGCGTGCGCGGGTCAAGCAACAGGATCAAACCGAGCGCCGCCGCCAGCAACGGCAGCAGAAAAGCGCCCAATCCCAGCGTCATCAGCGACAGGAACGCCGTCCACGCGCCGACCGGCCCGATAAAATTAAGCGGCGGATCGTTGGGGGGAGTGCGCAGCAGGGAAATATCGGCCCAATCGTAGGAAGACAGCGCCAGGGCTGTCAGCACGGCGAAAGTCAGCAGGATAATGCCCCACATTTCACGGATGCCGGTGGAACGGATTGGAGTTTTTTCCGCCATGTCAAAAAAGTTCCTGTCAACTGAGCAAATTTCAAAACTCGCGTTTTGAAAAAATTCCGAATTCAGCAGTCAGAATTCAGAATATATACAAGATGTTTGTTGCAATTGGTTTATATCTTTTGCGATTCTGACTCCTGATTCCTGACTACTGCTTTTAAAATGTGAAGTTGGCAAGCTATGCAACTCAAGGCGGCATGCCGTTTTCCGCCGGCAATCCCGGCGCATGGCCGGGCAAGGCCCGTTCGAAGACGATATGCGCCACAGGCGGGTCCGCCGCCGCCGTAACTCCGCCGGCGCCGGCCGGCAGATGGATGCTGACTGGCAAATCATAGGTCAGCGACGCATCCAGGTCCCGGCAATCCACGAATACGCGCGGCAGGGCTTGCCGGAGCGCGGCCACGGACTCGGGCGTGCCGCTGGCGATGACCTGCACCTTGGCCGGCGCGATGGAAATCCGGTCGACTTGGCCGGGGGCCACGAGCGCCGCGACCTCGACATCGTTCCAGGTCTGGCTGGCGGTTTGCTGGACGATCATGACGCTGACCTGCACCTCGGGCGGGTCAATGCGGGGCGTCCAGAGATTGCTGGGGGGGAGCACCCGGCAGCGTTTGCGGAACGAACTGGTGCGTCCGTCCACGTCCACCGGCTCGGTGAAAACCCATTCAGTTTGTTCGAGGTGGATGGCCGGGCCGCGCAGGGAAACGATAGCCGGCTCGCAAATCAGGGTTTCGATTTCGCCGGCAAACGGGCGCCCGACGGTGCGGGCCTTGACGGGGACCTTGCGTTCCGATTCGCGGTCCAGGCTGACCGAGACGCGTTCGGGATACACCCGTACCGCCCGCACGCCGCGGGTGCCGGAGATATGATCCGTGCCGAGAGTGATTTCCTCCTCCCGGCGGGCGGCGCCGGCGTTGATTTTCAGCGCGGCGCGCAATTGTTTTTGATCCATCAGGCGGATGTCTTCCTGCGAGCCGCGGAAGGTGGCGGTCACGCTGTCCGCGGACTGCCGCAGCACCGACCAGCCTTCATCCGCCTGGATCTCCAGCGGAATATCCGACACGGTGATCTCGAAATTGATGGTTTCCCGGATGGCATACCAGGAAACCAGGGCCAGGGCCAGGGCCAGCAGTTTCAACCGCAGGTTGGGCAGGATGATTTTTTTTAAGTTCATGCCTGGTTTCCTCCCCCGGTGGCCGGCCGGCGTTTATCGGCATCCGGCCGGACCGGCGCGCCGAATGCGCGCAGCAGCCATTGGCGCGCCGCCGACCAGTGCCGGCGCGCCGGATGGCGTTGCGGCAGGCTGCCGGCCAGCAGCCGGCGCAATTGCTCGATATCCAGGTGTTGAAGCAGCCGGCCTTCCTGGCTCAGCGAGATGCCGCCGGTTTCTTCGGAGACCACGACCACCAGGGCATCGGTTTCTTCGGTCAAGCCCACGGCCGCGCGGTGGCGGGTGCCGAGCATGCGGCTGAATTCCTCGCGCATGGACAGGGGGAAAACGCAACTGGCGGCCGCCAGCCGGTCGCCGCTGATGATGACGCCGCCGTCATGCAGGGGGGTGTAAGGGAAGAAGATGCTGGCCAGCAGCTCGGGAGTGACGGCCGCGTCAATCGTCACGCCGGTTTCCTGGATATTGCGGATGCCGATGGCCCGTTCCACCGCGATCAACGCCCCGATCTTGCGGCGGGCGAGGATGGCGGCCGCCTCGACGATGCTGTCAATCACTTGCTGATCCGCTGCCGGGCCGGCAAAAATATGCTGCTTGCCGATTTCCGCGAGCACGCGCCGGATTTCCGGCTGGAAAATCACCAGGAATGCCACGGCGAGGTAGACGGAAAAGCGGCCCAGCAGCCAGTTCAGGGCATCGAGGTGAAACAGGCTGGTGCCGACCAGCATGATGACGAACAGGGTGACGAAGCCCGTCAGGGCCGGCGCGCCGCGGGTGCCGCGGAAGAAAAAAAGCACGTAATAGAAAATCACCGCCAGGCAGATGATTTCCACCCAGCCGTTCACATCCGGAAAACTGAGGCGTTGAATCCAGGTCATGGCGTCCGGCGCTCCTTTTGCAAAGCCTGCCAGACCAGCATGGCGTCGCGGGCGGCGGCCACGTCATGCACCCGCAGCACCTGCGCGCCGGCCAGGGCCGCCCATGTCAGCGCCGCCACCGTGGCCGGCAGCCGGTCGGCGGGCGCGCTGCGGCCGGTGATTTCACCCAGGAAACGCTTCCGCGACAGGCCGATCACCAGCGGCCGCCCGCCGCCGTTGCGGGCCAGCACGTTGAGGTTGGCCAGCAACTGCAGGTTATGTTGCGCGGTCTTGCCGAAGGCGATGCCGATGCCGGGGTCCAGCGCCAGCGTCTGCGGGTCCAGTCCGGCCGCGGCGGCCGCGGCGGAGCGCGCGGCCAGCCATTCGGCAACCTCGCGCACGACGTCATCGTAATGCGGGTTATCCTGCATGGTTGGCGGCAATCCCTGGCGGTGCATCAGGATCACTCCCGCGCCATGCCGGCGCGCCAGCGGCGCCATGTCCGGGTCGGCGGTGAGGGCGGAGATGTCGTTAATGATATGCGCCCCGGCATCCAGCGCCAGGGCGGCCACGGCGGCCTTGGTGGTGTCCACCGAAATCAGGCAGGCGGTCTGCCGGGTCAGTTCGCGAAGCGCCGGCAGAATGCGCGCGCTTTCAATTTCAGCCGGCACGGGCGCGGCGCCGGGCCGGGTGGATTCGCCGCCGATATCAATGATATCCGCGCCGTCACGGGCCATTTGCAGGCCGTGGGCGATGGCGGCTTCCGGGTCTGTGAACCGGCCGCCGTCGGAAAATGAATCCGGGGTGGTGTTCAGGATGCCCATGATCAGCGGACGTCCATCCGGGCGCAATTCCCGGCCGCGGCAGCGCCAGACCGGCGCGGCGGGCGGCACTGCAGTCCCGAATTTTGACTGATCCGGCATGTCTGATTTTTCCGTGCTATCGCTGCTGCTGCGGCCGCTCAACCTCACGGCGCCGCCGCCCCGGCGTGCGCGACGGGCGGAGGCGTCGGCACGGCCGCGGGCTCTGGGGCTGCCGCCGGCGGCGGGGTGTTGATCCGGCCGAATTTTATCAGGTCGTTGACCTCCTGCTCGTCCAGGGTTTCGCGTTCCAGCAGGGTGCGTGCGAGCAAGTCCAGCTTATCGCGATGCTGCCGCAGGATGGCGGTGGCGCCATCAAAAGCCTCCCGCAGCAGCCGGTTGACTTCCAGGTCAATGCGCCGGGCGGTTTCCTCGCTGAAATCCTGGGAGCGCGACACTTCCCGGCCGAAGAACAGGAGTTCCTCGTTGCTGCCGAAAGTCTGCGGGCCGAGTTCTTCGCTCATGCCCCAATTGCAGACCATCATCCGCGCCAGGTGCGTGGCTTGCTTCAAGTCGTTGCCGGCGCCGGTGGAGATATCGCCCAGGGCCAGTTTTTCCGCAGCCCGCCCGCCCATCAGGCCGGTCAGGGTACAGCGGAGTTTCATCAGGCTTTCCGTGTACCGGTCTTTTTCCGGCAGTTGCATCGTGGCGCCCAGGTAGGCGTTGCCGCGGGGAATGATGGTGATTTTATGCACCGGCTCGCTTTTTTCCACCATCTTCAGCACCAGCGCATGTCCGGCCTCGTGGTATGCGGTCAGGCGTTTTTCTTCGTCATCCATGACGCGGCTGCGGCGTTCGCGGCCCCAGCGGACCTTGTCACGCGCTTCTTCCAGGGCGCGCATGTCCACGGATTTTTTCCCTTCGCGGGACGCCAGCAGGGCGGCTTCATTGATCAGGTTGGCCAGGTCTGCGCCGGAAAATCCCGAGGTACCCCGCGCCAGGCGTTTCAGGTCCAAGCCTTCGGCCAACACGATTTTCCTGGCATGCAGGCGCAGGATTTCTTCGCGCCCGTCCAGGGCCGGGAGGTCAATCACGATCTGGCGATCGAACCGGCCGGGGCGCAGCAGGGCGGGATCGAGGACATCGGAGCGGTTGGTGGCCGCGATGATGATCACGCCGTCCTGGGTTTCAAAGCCGTCCATTTCCACCAGCAGGGCGTTGAGGGTTTGTTCGCGTTCGTCATGCCCGCCGCCGATGCCGCTGAACCGGCTGCGCCCCACGGCGTCAATTTCATCAATAAAGATTATGCACGGCGCGTTTTTCTTGCCCTGCTCGAACATGTCGCGCACGCGCGAGGCGCCGACCCCGACGAACATCTCGACGAAATCCGAGCCGCTGATGCTGAAAAACGGCACATCCGCCTCGCCGGCGATGGCCTTGGCCAGCAGTGTTTTGCCCGTGCCGGGCGGGCCCATCAGCAGCACGCCCTTGGGCATGCGGCCGCCGAGATTTTGGAACTTTTTGGGGTCCTTCAGGAATTCCACGATTTCCTGGACTTCCTCCCGGGCTTCAATTACGCCGGCCACATCCTGGAAGGTGACCCGGTTATGTTCGCGCGAGAGCATGCGGGCGCGGCTCTTGCCGAAGCTCATGGCGCCATGGCCCATGGCGCGCATCTGGCGCACGAACAGGAAATACAGCAGCCCCAGCACGAATAGAAAAGGCAGCGCGCTCTGGGCGATTTGCCAGAAATCTATCCGCTGGCGCGTGAAGGAGAACGGCACGCCGTGTTCCTTCAGCCACTCCGGCAGGCCGTCGGTGACCACGATATCCACCCGGAACCGGCGCGGCCGGCCGGTCTTATCGTCCAGTTCCGTCATTTCGCCCCGGATGAACTGACCGCCGGACACCTCGGTGACAATTTCGCATTTACGGATTTTGTTGTTTTCCACCAACTGGACGAAATCGGGATTGTATGACAAGTCCTCCGCCTGTTCCTTGCCGTTCTGGAACAGGTTGAACATCAGGAAAAACGCCGCCAGCAGGGCCAGCCACAGGCCCAGCGTGCGGAGGTTATTGCGGGGGGCATCCCCGGCGTTTTTACCCGGCTTGTCGGTTTGGTTTGGTTTTTCCATGGCAACTTTCCGCATGTGTTTCCTTTTCAAGGAAAATAACACATACTGCCCCGGGATGCAATCCGCCAGTTGATGATTGGCCGGGGAATTTATGCGCATGCAGGGTTCGGCGGCAATGGCATGCGCGCCATAATCCTGCCGGCCTGCGTCCGGGTTGCCCGGGCAAAGTCCATGCGCAACCGCGGCCGTGTTGCGGATGCCGGCCGCGTTTTAAGCTGAGCCGCGCGGAAAGCGCGCGCATTCCGGCCGAAAACTTCCGCGCGCGCCGGCGGATGTTGCATGGCGCATTGGCAGCCGGCCTCCCGCCTGCAGCAGCCTTTTATCCGGCGAGCAATTCCGGCGTCAGCGGCGCAAACGGCAATTTCAACGATTCGGCCACCGACTTGTAAGTCACCCTGCCCAGGCAGAGATTAACGCCCAGCTTCAGCGCGGCGTTTTCCGCCGTGGCGCGCCGCACGCCGCGGTCGGCCAATTGCAGTCCGTAGAACAGGGTTTGATTGGTAAGGGCCAGGGTGGAGGTCAGGGCCACGGCCCCGGGCATGTTTGCCACGCAGTAATGCACAATGCCGTTCACGGTGAAGATTGGCTTATCGTGCGTGGTGGGGCGGGTGGTTTCCACGCACCCGCCCTGGTCCACGGCCACATCCACGATCACCGCGCCCGGCTTCATCAGTTTCAGATGTTTGCGGCGCACCAGTTTGGGCGCGCGCGCGCCGGGCAGGAGCACGCCGCCGATCAGCAGGTCGGCCGTAGCCAGACAATGTTCGATATTGGCGGTGTTGCTGAACAAGGTCTGGATCGAGTTGCCGAAAATATCGTCCAGGTAAGCCAGGCGTTTCTGGGAGATATCCAGGATGGATACATGCGCGCCGAGGCCCACGGCCATTTTGGCGGCATTCAAGCCAACCACGCCGCCGCCCAGGATGGCGACCTTGCCGCGCTTCACGCCCGGCACGCCGCCCAGCAGAATCCCGCGGCCGCCGAATGATTTTTCCAGGTCTTTCGCGCCTTCCTGCACGGACAGGCGGCCGGCGATTTCGCTCATCGGCTGCAGGCAGGGCAGGCTGCCGTCCGGCAGCTGGATGGTTTCATAGGCAATGCCGATGATTTGCTTGCGCAACAGGGCTTCGGTCAGCCGCTTGTCCGCCGCCAGGTGCAAATAGGTGTAACCTGAATTTTGCACGTAATTTATAATTATCGCTTTTCTGCGTTGTGTTTTTGATGGCTATTCCATGGTTTCGGCGCTCCTTTCGGAGCCGTGCAAAAATTATTTTGCACGGCGGATTAACATCATTCAGGCGGCTTCCCG
>JAXGSX010000065.1:0-14267 GCA_040775225.1 Kiritimatiellia bacterium
CACAGGCTCAGTGGTTATCGTGGTCAGCCAGGATGGGGACGCCAACTGGAATCCGGCCCCCGACGCAACCAATATTTTCATGGTCACGCAGGCCTGGGCACAGGTCACGCTGGGCAGCCTGGACCAAATATATAACGGAACCCCGCGGCTGGCGACGGCTGCCACGGCGCCGGAGGGTCTTCCTGTTGACATCACCTACAACGGCAGCGTGAACGCCCCGGTGAACGCCGGCGCCTACACCGTGGCGGCCACTGTCAATCACGCCCTCTACCAGGGCGCCGCTACGGGAATCCTCACCGTGGCCAAGGCCGGCCAAACCATCGCCTTTCCGGCGATTCCCGACCAAGTCGTCACCAGCCAAGTAACGCTTTCAGCCACAGCCTCGTCGGGATTGCCGGTTTCCTTTGCTGTGCAATCCGGCCCGGGTTTGATAACCGGCGGCGCGTTGCTGGAGTTTACCGGCACCGGTGTTGTGCACTTGGCGGCCGATCAGTTTGGTGATGATAACTGGAACCGGGCGCCCACGGTGTCGCGTACGGTCACGGTCCTTCAGGTTCCTGACCCGATTATGGGGATCAGGGATGCCGACTTCGACGGCGATGGTCTGGCCGATCCCGCCATTTATGACGACCGCGGCGGCGACTGGATCATCAAAATGTCCGGTAACGGTTATGCCTTGATGGCATACACGGGGATTCTCGGCGGCCCGGGTTGGATGCCGGCGGCCGGCGATTATGACGGCGACGGTCTCACCGATCCGGCTGTTTACCAGGCAGCCTCCGGCAACTGGACCATCATGCAGTCCGGCAGCGGATATGCCCCGGCGGCATTCCCGGGTTTGCTTGGCGGCCCGGACTGGATGCCGGCGGCCTGCGATTATGATGGTGACGGTCGGTCCGACCCGTCCATTTACCAGGAATTGTCCGGCAACTGGCAACTCCGGCTTTCAGCCGCCGGCTATGACTTGCGGACCCTGTACGCCTTCCTCGGCGCTCCCGGCTGGCGCGCCGCCTCCGCCGACTACGATGGCGACGGCCTGGCCGATCCCGCGGTCTATGATTGCTCCGACGGCGCCTGGCAGATTCTGACTTCGGGTTCGGGCTATACGCCGGTTGACCTGCCGGGTTTCCTGGGCGGCGCCGGCTGGCAAGCAGTTCCCGGCGATTACGACGGCGACGGCTTGGCCGATCCCGCTGTCCGCAAGGGCGACGGCAGCGAATGGCGCTTCAGACTCTCTGGCAACAGCTACACCCTGATGACCGTGCCCCTCGGCCTCTGATGATGGATCCGACGCGACCCGGTAGTGCCGTCCATCGGAACGTCGTTATGACGGAAGCGTCTTTTCCGGGAGTGACATCCCTGCGCCACCGCGCGGCCGCACAGGCACGATTTACGGCTTGCAATCCGTGTGGCTCGCGGCAATAATTGCGTTTTTCAAAGGCTGGGTGTGGTCATATGCGCCCGTCAATTGGTGTGGCATGATTATCAGGACTTATGCGTATCCGCGGGCGGGATTGGTCGGCAATCCTTCCGATGGGTATTTCGGCAAGACGATCTCCTTCGTCTTCAGCAATTTCCGGGCGGAAGCGACGCTGTACGAGTCGCCGGAACTGGAAATCCTGGCCAATACCCGCGACCATTCCCGGTTTAAAAACATCGGCCACCTGGCCGCCGATGTGCGCCAGTTCGGCTACTACGGCGGCATCCGACTGCTCAAGGCCACCATGAAACGGTTCCACGATTACTGCGTGGAAGCCGGGATCAAGCTGCCCAACCGGAATTTCACCGTCAGTTACCACACCAATATCCCCTCGCAAGTGGGCCTGGCCGGCTCCAGCGCCATCATTACCGCCTGCCTGCGGGCCTTGATGCGGTTTTACGAGGTCAAAATCCCCCTGCCCATCCAGCCCAACCTGGCGCTTTCCGTGGAACACCGCGAACTGGGCATTTCCGCCGGCTTGCAGGACCGGGTGGTGCAGGCCTATGAAGGCCTGGTTTACATGGATTTTAACCGCGAGCACATGGAACAGCAGGGTTACGGACGCTACGAGCGGCTCGATCCGGCGCGTTTGCCGCTTTTGTACATTGCCTATCGCGACGATCTGTCCGAAGGTTCTGAAATTTTTCACAACGATATCCGGGGCCGGTTTGAACGCCGGGAGCCGGAAGTGCTCGACGCCATGCGTTTCTGGGCGGATTTGACCGACAAGGTCAAGGCGCGCTTGCTGGACGGCCGGGGCGCCGACATCGGTCCGCTGCTGGACGCCAATTTCGACCGGCGCTGTAAGATTTACAAGATCAGTCCCGGCAATCTCAAGATGGTCGAGGTGGCGCGGACCGTGGGCGCGAGCGCCAAGTTTTCCGGATCCGGCGGCGCGATTGTCGGGACTTATACCGACGAAGGTATGTTCGCGCGGCTGCGCGCAGTGCTGGCGCCGATGAATGTTAAAATCTTCAAGCCTGCTCTCAAACTGCCGGATTCGGAGGATACACCATGATCCGCAAAGCTGTCATTCCCGCGGCCGGTTTCGGCACGCGTTTTCTGCCCGCCTCGAAATCGCAGCCCAAGGAAATGCTGCCGATCGTGGACACCCCCACCATCCAATACGTGGTGGAGGAAGCCGTGGAAGCCGGAATTACCGACATCCTGATGATTATCGGCAAGGGCAAGCGCGCCATCGAGGAGCATTTTGACCGACACTTTGACCTGGAGCAGGAATTGGAAGCCAAGGGCAAGACCGCGGAACTGGAGGCCATCCGCCGCATATCGGACCTGGCCAACGTGCATTTCGTCTGGCAGAAGGAATTGAACGGGTTGGGCGACGCCGTGGCCTACGCCCAATGCCATATCGGCAATGAGCCGTTCGCCCTGCTGCTGGGCGACACGATCGTGGAGTCCGATTCGCCGGTGACGGCGCAACTGGTCAAGGTGTTCGACCGGTACCAGGAGTCGGTGGTGGCGCTGGAAGAAGTGGAGCGCGCGCGCGTCAGCCGCTACGGCATCAGGGCCGGCCGGCCGATTTCCGAGAATCTCTACATGATTGAAGATTTCATCGAAAAACCGACGGTGGAAGAAGCGCCATCCAACCTTGCGATTGCCGGACGTTATATTTTCACCCCGGGCATCTTCGACGCCCTCGCCCGGATTGCCGCCGGTAAAAACAACGAAATTCAACTGACCGACGCCATGCGCCTGATGGTGAAGACCCGCGCCATGTTCGGCTGGCGGTTCCAGGGCGCGCGTTATGACATTGGCAACAAGCTTGATTTCATCAAGACGAATATCATCTTTGCCTTGAAACGGCCGGACATGCGCGACGACTTGCGCGACTTTCTGCGCGCATTGCCGGAGTGATCACTGGATGCCGAACGCCCTGCTACGCTGAAGCTACGCCGGGCAAGCCGTTCGGCTACTACATAAATTTGGCTGTAGTGCGCCACGGCGTGGCGCAATCCGGATGCCGGCCTGTAGTAGCGCCACGGCGTGGCGCATCCGAACGCCGGCCTGTAGTGCGCCACCGCTTGTCCCGCCGTAGTCTGACGGAACGGGACGTGGCGCATCCGCCGTTTTCCGGCAAAGCGGGGCTTGGCGCAATCCGGATGCATATGGCGGCAATTTCAGGTTTGACCCGGGCGCGGTTTGCCATACAATGATCCTTGCTTGGACCTGCGCCGGCTCCGGCCGGCGCAGGCCATTGATGAAACCCTGCGGTCCGGCCCGGCCGTTCCGTGGTTAAAGCAAAGGAGCGCCATGCAAGCAGCAGTCATCGAGAAACCCGGCGTGATCCGGGTTAAGGAAGTGCCCCAGCCGCGCGCGGGCGAAGGTGAAGTGTTATTAAAAGTAGAAGCCTGCGCGCTCTGCGGCACCGATCAACGCGTGCTGGCAGGCGAGAAACACGTGGATGTGCCGATCGTGGGGCATGAAATCACCGGGCGGGTGGCGGAAGTCGGACCGGGTGTTAAGGGCGTCAAGGTTGGCGAACGCTACGTGGTGCAGACGGTGATCGGCTGCGGGGAGTGCCCCATGTGCAAGGAACACCGCGAGAATCTCTGCGAAAAGGGATTTATCGCCATGGGTTACCAGTTTAACGGCGGCTTCGCGGAATACACCCTTATGCCGCGCGTGGCGGTGGAGCAGGGATGCCTGATTTCCATATCCGACGATATTGACGCCGCCGTGGCCACGCTGATCGAGCCCCTGAGTTGCTGCGTCAATGGCATGGCTTACATCCCGATGGAGCAGATCGGGCACATCGTGGTTTTCGGCGGCGGCATCATCGGCGTCATGAACGCCCTCGTGGCCCGCGCGCGCGGCGCCAAAACCGTCACCATCATGGATGTTTCCGCCGCCCGGCTGGACCTGTTGCGCAAATTGAAACTGCCTTTCGATAACCTGGTGGATACGTCCAAGGTCAAGCCGGAGGAATGGGTGGCGCAGGCCACCGGCGGCCGCGGCGTGGATGCCGTGGTCGTAGCAGCCTCGGTTAAAAGCTTGGTGGGGGTGGGCCTGGGCCTGCTGCGCCGCGCCGGGCATCTGTCCATTTTTGCCGGCATGCCGAAGTCCGACCCGGTGCTGCCGCTGGACTTGAACCGCATCCATTATTATGAAATCAACGTTCATGGCGCCAACAGTTCGGCCCAGCGTTCATACCTCGAAGCCCGCGACATGCTGGTTTCCGGCCGGATAGATGGCCGCCCGCTGGTGACCCACCGCTTCCCTCTGGCGCGGTTTAACGAAGCTGTCGGCGTGCAGAGCAATCCCTCCAGCGGATCGCTGAAAGTCGTGGTGATTCCATGAGTGCGCCGATTTTGAAAGGCAAGCGCGCCATCGTCACCGGCGGCAGCCAGGGACTGGGCGCCGCCCTGGTGGAACGGCTGCTGCGGGAAGGCTGCCGGGTCATGGCCGCGGATATCCAGATTGAAGCGCTGGAAAAACTGCAAGCCGATTTGTCAGGGCGGCACCCGGGCGCCATGTATATCCAACGCTGCGATGTCACCAACGAAGAAGAGGTGCGGGCGCTGGTGGAGTCGGCGGCGGCGAAATTCGGCGGGCTGGATGTATTTGTGGCCAATGCCGGCATCCTGATTTCCGGGCCGATCGCTGGATTCCCCGTGGAAAAATGGCGCAAGGTGATAGACGTCAACCTGGTGGGGCAGATGCTCTGCATGAAACATGCCCTGCCGGCGATGCAGGCGTCGGGGGCCGGCTCGTTCATCCAGATCAATTCAAAATCCGGCAAGAAAGGGTCGTTCAAAAATTCCGCCTACGCGGCCTCCAAGTTCGGCGGAATCGGCCTGGTGCAGAGCGCGGCGCTGGAGATGGCTGAAAGCGGTGTCAGGGTGAATGCAATCTGTCCGGGCAACATGCTGGATTCGCCCCTCTGGGTGAACAGCCTGTTCAAACAATACGCCCAAAACCAGGGCGTCAGCGAGGCGGAAATCCGGCAGCGTTACATCAACCAGGTGCCGATGAAGCGCGGCTGCAGTTATGACGACGTGTGCAACCTGATGGTCTTTCTGGCTTCGGACCAGTCCGCCTACATGACCGGGCAAGCGATCAACGTCACCGGCGGGCAGGAAATGCGCTGATTGCCGCTGCGCAATCCTTTGAATGAATTCAGGATTCAGGAGTCAGAATTCAGAATTAACATATACGGTTCTATATCAACACATTACGTTGTCGTAAAATTCTGGCTGCCGAACTCTGAACACCGAACACCGAAATCCGGAGGATCATTTACATGTCTAAAACCTGGCGGCTGATGGCGGTTGACCTTGGCGCTTCCGGCGGCAAGTGTTTTTGCGGGGAATTGGCGGGTGGTGAGTTCGCCATGCGCGAAGTGCATCGGTTCGCCCACGAAAGCGTGGCTTTTGCCATACCGGACCGCGATGGACAGGTGTCGGAACGCATGGTTTGGGATGACACGCTGATTTATGCCAATATCCTGACCGGTTTGCAGAACCTGATCCGCGAATGCGGGCCCGTCTTGGACGGCATCGGTGTGGATACCTGGGGCGCGGACGGCAATTTGATCAATGCCGACGGAGATTTGCTCGGCAAGATTTACGCTTACCGCGATCATCGGCTGGATCATATGATAGAGCAAGTGCGGCAACGCATCTCCTCCGAACGCCTGTATGCTCTCACCGGCATCCATTTCCAGCCGTTTAACGTCAGCAACCAACTGCTATGGCTGATGCAGCATCGCCGGGAATTGCTGCTGGAAGGATGCCGCTACCTGCCTGCTCCGACATTGTTTTATTTTTACCTGGGCGGCGCCCGGGTGGTGGATTCCACCTGGGCCAGCGTGACCCAGTTGATGGACGCCGCCCGGCGCGAATGGAGCGGTGAAGTGCTGCAAGCGCTGGGTATTCCGCGGGCCATCATGCCGGATATTGTCCCTCCGGGCGCCAATATCGGGCGGCTGCATCGAATTTTGGCCGACAGGGTTGGGTTGAAAAATCAGCCGGCATTAATTGCCGCACCCGGACATGACACAGCCAGCGCCTTCGCCGCCGCGCCCGCGGCCGACCCGGAGCACGCGCTGATCATCAGCTCCGGCACATGGTCGCTGGTGGGTCGGCTGGTGCCGCGCCCGATCACCACGCCGGCCGCCATGGCCGCCAATCTCAGCAACGAAGGCGGCATCGGCAATATCCGCCTGCTGAAAAACTGCATGGGCGGCTGGCTGGCGCATGAACTGCGCCGGGTCTGGCGCGGCCAGGATGGACATGAAATGCCCTGGGATGAGATGTATCAACTGGCGGCCGCCGCCCCGGCGTTTGCCGCCATAATTTATCCGGACGATCCGGGATTTTACAATCCCGCGAACATGGAAGAGGCGCTGCAAGCTTACTGCCGCAAAACCAACCAGCAACCGCCGGCCAGCCGCGGCGGCCTGCTGCGCATGGTTTACGAAAGCCTGGCCTTGAAATACCGCGCCATCCAGGAAAACCTGGCCGAGGTGTGCGGCAGCGCCGCCCGGGTAGTGCATATCGTGGGCGGCGGCGCGCGCAACAGGATGCTGAACCAGTTCGCTGCGAATGCCTTGAACATTCCCGTGGAAGCCGGACCATTTGAGGCCACCGCCATCGGCAACTTGATGGTGCAGGCGGTAGGGCTTGGAGCGGTAAAATCGCTGCCGGAAATCGTGCCGGCTGTCCGGCGGGCTTTCCCTGTGGAAGCGTACCAGCCGCAAGCCGGGGAGGCCGCCTGCTGGGACCGGGCTTATTCGCGTTTCCAGGCGCTCGCCGCGGAAGGGCGGCGGTCAAGAGGCTGACTGCCCTGTCTGTTCAATCGCATTTGAACGCGAATTCCGCCACGACGACGGTATGATCAGACGGCCGTTCCGAACGGCGGGGGGCGAGGTCAATTTCACTGCCGGTGGACTTCTGCGCCAGCGCCGGCGAGGCGAGGATGTGGTCCACCCGCCAGCCGGTATTGCGCTGCACAGCGTTGCGCGTGCGGTAGTCGAAGTAACTGTATTGGCCCGGCTCCGGGTGATGCTTGCGAAAGACATCCACGAATCCCCAGGCCAGCGCCTGCTCGAATGCCCGGCGCACGGACAGGTGAAAACAGACATGGTTCTCCTGCCGCTCGGCGTTGTGGATATCAATGGCCGCCGGCGCCACGTTCAGGTCGCCCACCCACACCACGGGGTCGGTCGTCTTGAAATGCCGGTCGAAATAACGCCGCAGACGGGCAAACCATTCCAGCTTGTATTGAAACATCGGGTGGTCAATTTCGCGGCCCTGCGGGACATAGGTGTTGACCACATGCAGCCGGCCGCACCGGGCGTACAGCAGCCGGGTGGCATCCGCCGGACCGCCGTCGTCAAATCCGCCGCTGAATTCATCGGGCTTGCGCCGGGAAACGATCGCCACTCCGTTGTAGGATTTTTCGCCCTTGAAAACCGCCTGGTACCCCTGCGCCAGGAAATCGCCCGCGGGGAATTCAGGGTCCGTCACCTTGGTTTCCTGGAGGCACATAATGTCCGGCCGGCGCCGTTCCAGCCAATCCAGCACGACCGGCAGACGCGTACGCAGGGAGTTGACGTTGAAGGTGGCGATCAGCATGATAAAAAAGGAGTGCCGCCCGACGGGCGGCACTCCCGGTGTCAGACGCAGTTTATTCCTCGGAATCGCCCGCGCCGCTCAACGGTCCGGTAGCTTCCGGGCCGCCTTCGTCGGCAGCCGGCGGGGCTGCCGGCGCAGTTTTCGGCGGGGCAACGGGTTCAATCGCCGTCACGCTGTCCAATTGAATGCTTTTCTGTTCGCCGGTCTGGTTGATTTTACCCTTCCCGGTAACTTTTACCTCTTCGCCTGCGCAGGCGCATTTCGCACAGGCATCGGAGGGCAGGGCCACCTTGCAGCCGTCGGCGGTCTTCAATACGCACTTCGTGCCTTCCTTGCACAGTTTGCCTTTCAGGCAGATCGCATCGCCTTTGGCCTGTTCCGCCATGACCGCTACCGCCGCCATCATCAAACCAACCGCCGCACTGACTATAATTTTAGCCTTCATTTTGTAATTCCTGATTGCTTGCAGAGTTTGAACCAGACTAATTCTGAACCTATATCCGGCAGTTGGCAAGTTTGCTGCAGATGCGCGGCGCGAAGGATGAATCTGTATAAGCATATCCCGCTGTTGCGGGACAAGCCGCAAATTTATCCCGCCAGGCGGGATCCTTCGCAACAAAGCAGATGCGGTAAAATCGCCAACCCCTTCCGGGTTTGAAATTCAGGAAACATTTTTTACACCCAATGGGTGCAGGGTTATTCAAGCCTAATGTTCTTATTCTCAACCTTTTATCCCGTTTCCTGAATTTCTAATGTCGAATATAGGCTGAATCACAACGCTTAGGAAATATACTTATCCCCCGGATGCATCCTTTCGCGACAGTAAGGTTTAAATCCATCATGCGGCAAGCCCGCGGCGCAAATCCCAGGGTAGGGAGTCGCAGATGCGCCGCGGCGGGCCGGGTTGCAGGAAAAACCGACCGTGCAAACAGCAATTCAATATAACTGTTAACTGTTAAAAATATAACACAGCGCCGTGTTCAAAAGCAAGCCGGAAAGCGGCCGCCCCGACATAGGCTTTGATTGGTGAGGGAAATTATTGTAGCGGCCAATAATCGCTGGAGAACAGCCGGGCCATTGCGCGCATCAGCATTTTGAATTTTAACTGATATTTACGCGAGGGACTAGTCCGGCGGCGGCATGCGCAGCAACATTCGAAGAATACGGACCCCTGCGCTAGTATCTGTTGTGTTTTGCCTGAAATGGATTATTAAAATATAGGACTGACCCCTACGCCCCCTACGCCCCGCGGCATCGCCCAGGCCTGCTCGCTCGAATTCCGGCTGGGTGGCGTTGACTGGGACGCCTATCTGAATTCGGATTTAAAACGCACCGACGCCCGTTGGACCGCGCTGGTGGAAAGCGCCCGCACGCAGGGGTGGGAAAAAGTGGCGCAAATCGAAAATCATCTGAATTGGATCACGCATGTGCCCGGCCGCCCGGAACACTGCGGCATGGATGAGGTCAGCATCTGCATGGCGCATTCGCGCAAATGCCGGCCGCTCGATAGCCGCGACCTCACCCGCATGTACCTCGAAGGGCGCGAGCAGGCGGATATACTATGGAAGTTCATCCGCGCCAAGGTGCCCGGTTTTTCGAAATCCTGGCTGATCGACACCGGGACCTTGCTGGGCGTGCGCGAATCCCGCCGGGCGCTGGGCGAATACGTGATGACCACGGGGGACCTGGCCAGCGGCCGGCGTTTTGATGACGTCATCTGCATCAGCGGCCACGGTTATGATTGTCATAATCCGGACGATGTGGGGAACATCAAGTGGGACAAAATGGAGGTTGACGGTGTAACCCGCTATGTGATCTGCGGCGCCAGCGGTTACGGGTCCAGTTGGATGCCGCCCGGCGGCAAGGAGGCTTTGAGCGATTACTGGGGCAACAAAGGCGCCGCCATTAAATCCAAAAGCCCGCTGTACGATATCCCTTACCGCTGCCTGGTGCCGTTGAAGGTTGAAAACCTGCTGGTCGCGGGCCGCTGTCTGTCGGCGGATTTCATGGCGCAGTCCGGCTGCCGCCTGGTCCTGTGTTGCCTGAACATGGGCGAAGCCGCGGGAACCGCCGCCGCCATTTCGCTGGCCAGGGGCCTAACCCCGCGCCAGGTTGATCGCGTCGAATTGCAAACCAGCATGATTCGGAATGGCTGCGACATCGGCCAGGTGCGGGGCGCTAACGAGGGGGCCCGGACTCCCGATCCCCGTGGACAGTGGCGCCGGCCAATCCCGGGCGTGGCGGAGTAAGTTCCCGCCGGCTATGGCGCAACGCCTGATGCGGTTTGCAGCAGGCGGTAGGCGGCGCGCATGGCCGCGGCCGGGTCGGGATCGCCGCCGGCGCAATATTCCGCTTCGAATTGCCGCTGGGCGGCCGCCATGTGGGTCCGGCATTGATAGCGCCGGTAAAGCCGGTCGGCCCGCATGTAAAACCGGCCGCTGGCCAGCGGCTGGAAACTGGCGGTGAACGCCAGCGGCACGGGGAAGTAAACCGAATGGCGGGTGTTGCCGCAGCAGACATAATTCACGGATTGCTCCGGATGGCGGCGGTCAAGCACCTGCAACTGCGCGGAAATGGTCATCCAGAAATGTTCGCGATCGTCGTTGCATAACGCGTCCGGCGCATGCCGGCGGTCGCGGGTGATGGCGAATAGGTCGCGCGGCGAGGGCATAACGCGGCGCCGCGTCAGCAGTTCGGCCATCCGCGCGCGCCGGGTGAGGGTATTGCGGTTGGGCGCCGCGGTCTGCCAGCGCCGGGCGGACGGCAGCAGAAAATGGTTGGAGATAACCAGGCTGCCGCGGGAGATGAATTTGCAGGAGTAATCATCGGCGCCGGTTTCCACCAGCAGCCCCTGTTCGGCGTCGGCGAAGGTGTAAATCGCGCCGCGGGTGGGGCTGGCGCCGCCGGCCAGTTTGGCGGTCATCAGCCAATCCATCAGGCGCGGAATTTCCCGGACATTGCGCGCGCGCTCGGCCAGCAGGCGCAGGATATGGCAATCGTTCAACCGCGGCTCGTCCGGCAGGGTCACATGGCTGCCGGTATTGTTCGCGCCGGCGAGCGGCCGCCCGGAAAAAACATGCGCCGCTCCCAGGTTGCCGATGTCTCTGGCAATCTGCAGGGGGGCGCCGTCCGGCAGGCGGGCGGTGTAAAAGGTTTGGACGTGGTTGCGCTCGTCGCGGATTTTAAGCAATTGGACGGCCGCGCCTCCGACCGACAGCCAGGTGGTGCAGTGCATGCCGGCATCCGGGGGCGGGGCCGGCGGGAGGGGGCAGTTCAGCCGGAGAATATCGTCGGTTGCCACGCCGGCGCCGCGCGCCATGCCGCCGGCTTCCGCCAGCCAATGCGGCGCCGCCCGCCGCAGGATGTTCTTGAATTCCCGCAGATACGCCCGGCTGAAGCGCGCCGCCCGGCGCTGCTGTTCTATCTGCCGCCGGTGTCCGGTAATCCGCTGCCGCAATACCGCGGCCGCCAGCCGGCCCAGTTGCAGTCCATTGCGCGCAGCGTTATCGGACAATTCGAAATATTGCATATGCCAATCCTTTTAGCGCATTATTTTCGTGAAAGTTGCCCGAGCAGTTGCCAGACCGCCTGGCGCTCGGCGGCGGTCAGTACTCGGAGAAAATAATATGCCGCGAATAACATCAGCGCGCCCGCCGCGGCCGCGCAGCGCCCGCCGCAGGCGGCCGGCGCCGCGGCGCCGGCCAGGAGCGCCAGGCACCCCACCACGCATTCCAGCATCCGGCGCGAAGCAGCGCGGGTCGCCGGCGCCTGGCGCGCTGACAGCCATAACAAGGCCAGCAGGTCAGCCCCGGCCCGCAGCACCCAGGCCATGGCCGCGCCGGCGATCCCCTGCCAGGCGATGAATACCGGCAGGGCCAGCATGAACATGACCAACTCCGCCAGATGCAGCCAGGCCGGCAAATCGGGGCGGCCCAGGCCCTGCAAAAAAGCAAACGGCACGTAAGACAATCCGTTTAAAAACACGCCCGCCGCCAGCCAGCGCATTACCGGGGCGCTGTGGACAGCATATTCTTCGCCCAGCCAGATTGATAATCCCTCCGGCGCCAGCGCGACCAGCATCAGGGCGGCCGGGAACAGGACCCCCGGCAGGTAACGCAGTCCGCGGCTGAATAACAAGGCGGTGTCTTGGGCGCCGCCATCCAGAGATGCGGCCGCTCCGCGGGCCGCGCTGGCCGAGAACGAGGGAAACAGCACTGACACCCAGGCGCGCGGGAAGACCAGCAGCCGGATCACGATTTCCGAGGCCGTGCCGTAATATGCCACCGCAGCGGCGGATACCCGGGCGCCGATGATAAATCGGTCAATGTGCGCCATGAAGGGCATTACCAGCGAGGAAACCGTAAGCCAGCCGCCGAACCTGGCCATGGGGCCAACCAGTTCCCATGCCAGCCGCGGCCTTGTGCGCAAAGCCGGGATTTTGACCATGCAAACCGCCAGGTAGGCCAGCGTCTCCGCCAGGCGGCCGGCGATCAGCACCGCTACCACCGCCGGCAGATAGTTGGTAACCAGCACCACGCATAGCGGTCCCAGGAAGGTGAAACTGCCGGCGGGAATGCGGACGCAATTGATTTGCCGGAAAAACTGGTGGGCTTCCAGCATGCCGACCAGGCCGGTGGTGGCGATCACCACCGGCATGCCGAGGGCGACAATGTAAAACGCCCTCAAGGTCTCGGGCCGCAAGGCTTCGGGCAGTTTCAGCCATTCGCCGGCCAGCAGCGGCGCCAGCGCGCCGATGACCAGCATCAGCAGGCAGCCGATCCCCAGCATCAGGAGCATGGCCGTCCAGAAAAGCCGCGGAATCTCGCCAGTATGTGCGGAACCTCCCAGTCCCAGTTTGGCGGACGCCATTTTGGTTAAAGCGCGGCCCAGGCCGAGGTCGAAAATGCTGAAATAACCGACCAGCATCCAGATCAACAGGAGCAAGCCGTAACGTTCATTGCCGAGTCGGTCAATCAGGACGGGGTAAGCGAAAAGCGCCAGGAGCATCGGCAGGCACATGCCGGCCAGATTCCATATAGCATTGCCGGCCAGGCGGCGCGTGCCGGGCCGGGCATAATGATTTTGGGGTATTTCCGTAAGGGATGACATCCGGGAAAATATATGCCAAACTCCGGATGGGCACAAGCGTCGTTTTCAATTGCTTCCGACCCTGGCGTTTGTTAGCTTGCCGCTCGTATACAGTCTACACAAAAATGATTGCGAGGCGGCAGATGAACATGATTATTTCCCCGAGAACAAATTTTGGCCTGGCCGCGAAAATTACGCTGGGAACTTTTGCCGCCATTGCCGGCGCCTTGTGCCAGGCGGCTGAGCCGGCCGGGATGAAATTCATGGCGACGAACCATGTCCCCGTGTTCCTGCCGGAATACACGGATGTGTTTTACGGGAAAAAAACAAGGATTTACCTGGACGGCGAGTGGCAGGCCCGGCTGTTCCGCTGCGGACAGCGGGATTATAATGCGGCGCTGGCTGAACATGCCGCTTGTTTCCAGGATCCGCCGGCCGGCGCCGACGGCGGCTGGGAACCCATCCAGGTTCCCTGTTTCCTGGATGCGCCGTATGGCAGCGACAATATCGGCGCCGCCTTCCTGACCCGGGAATTCACCATGCCGGCCGAGGCCGCCGGCAAGCGGCTGATTTTGCATTTCACCGGGATTGGATGGTCGCCCGCGGTGTATGTTAACGGGCGCAAGGCGGCGGAATACGAATCCTTGATGCCGGGCTGGCCGACCGAGTATTTCCAGACGGACATCACGGATATGGCGCGTCCCGGCGCGAATCGCATTACCGTGGCGCTCTTCAAGTTCCGCAAAACCCTGCGCCTGTTTTCTTCCGGCATATACGCCCCGGTTTACATTGACGCGGCGGAACCGGTGTATGCCTCCGAAATACGGATTATCCCGCGCCTGCCGGATGCCATCCGCGTCCGGGCGGCCGTGGTGAATACTACCGGCCGCGCGCTGTCCGGCAACCTGCGCGCCGTTGTAACCCATTGGCGCGGCGGCGGGCCGGCGGCAACGCTGGCCCTGGATGATGCGACATGGCAGCCGGGCACGAATGCGGTCGAGTTTGAAGTCAGGATTCCCACTCCCGTGCTCTGGGACGTGGAGAATCCGCACCTGTACTCGCTGCAATTGCTGGCCGGCGATATGACGGTCGGCTGGGAGCGG
>JAXGSX010000066.1:0-14222 GCA_040775225.1 Kiritimatiellia bacterium
CGCGATAAACCTCGCCCGTTAAAACGCCGGCCATCGCCCAGAATCCTGCAAGCAAACAATATAATTTGATTGTTGACTGCATGTTTGTGCTTCTCCTGTATGATTTTCTCCGATATTTGAAAACCCATACCCGGTGTATCCCACTGATTATTATTCCGCAAATTCCGTAGCGGCATACCCTTTCTCCAGTTGCATCCCATCCACCCATATTTGAGCCGTTTCGTCTTCAGCTTGATTTGACGGCCAGAGCCGGAGTTCGAACAACAGCGGCGCGGTGCGGGACGCAATCGCAACTGGCATTTCATAACGCCTCCAATCCGACGTTAATTCGAATGTTTGCGCCGCGGCGCTTCCCATCCGCAGCCACACGCGCTCGCCGCCCCGCCCGCCTTTCGCCCAGAACGACCATACATATGGCGTAATCTGATCGTGCTGCGGCCCGCAATGCCATTGAATCGAAGCATATGCGGCATGGGGCGGTTTTGTCATTTGAACGCATTTCGCACCAAACCGGGCAATCCCGGCATCTGCGACCAGCGCCATATCTTGTTCCGAAGGCCCGAAATGGTTGGCGGCAAAATAATAATCCGGCAATCCCGGGATGGTGTCCTCTTCAAAACTTGGATTGGGGAACACGTTTTTCCGGCCTGTCCGCGCGCAGTTTGACCACGCGGTTTCCCGCGGCGGGATGACCGCCGGCCGCAAAGACGAAACCATCAACTGCGCCAATGCCGGCAAAGGGCCTTGCATGCGATAGGCCCGCACGGCAAACGGCTCCAGTTCTTCCGCAAAGCCCCCGTTCCGGACCGGCAAGGCAACGTCGTCGAAGAGACGTTGAACCTCGCGGCCGGCCATGCCCGCCATGCTGAAGGTGGCATGGACAGGATAATAACGGCTGTTGGCAGCCAGTAAAACCGGAGCGCCATCTTCCGGATCGCAAACCAGGCGGACTTGCACATCGGGGAATTCTTCGCGTTCCGGCATAAACGCTGCTTCGCGCCATTGCGCCTCCGGCGCGGCAGCCTGCAGGTATTTGATTTCCTGCGGCGGCAGGGGTTGCGCCGCCAGCGGGGCAATCACTTTGATTTTGTCCAGCGAAGCTTTCAAGCTTTTCCGGACTTGCGGATTCATGCCGCTGTAGCTGAACCAGAACAACCCTTTGGCGCCATGGATGATTGCCAGAAAATTCTGGCAATTTTGTTCCGGCTCCGTCAGGCCGCGCTTCCGCAAGCCGCTCCACCTGGTGCCCACGGGAACAATCCAGACCACCCGGCGATATTCCGCCGCGCGCCGGTCATTCCAATGCACGATCTTGGAGACAAAATTCGGGGTATCGCGCCCGGCCGGCCCGGCGGGGATCCAGTAAGGATCCGTGCAGAGGATATCGCCGCAGGTCACGTATTCCGACCCGGCCGGGATATGGCTGGAATACAGCACCTTGACCGGATGATACCCGTCGGTCCGGTACGTCAGCCGGTAGATGGCATCCAGCGACTGGGTCATGTCAAACCGCCGGCTGTCAAAAGGCTCGTCAAAAGTGGAATATGCCAGCAGGTTCTCCGCATCCTCCACGCTGGCCACCGCCTGCTCCGTTAAAGGCAGGTTCCGATTCACATATTCCCGGAATAAATCCGTCTTGACCGGCGCAGGATGCCGGCTGGCGGCTTCACGCATCAAAAATCCGCGCATCCCCAGTGATCCGCCCCGGCTTACCTTGTCCAATTCTTCCAGTTCCGGCGCGTTCAACACCTTCTCCGGCAGGGTCATCCCCGACTCTTTCGGCGGCCGCCAGCCGGTTTCCAGCAATGACACCACCTGTAACCCGTGTTGCCGGGCCCGCTCCAGGTATTTTACCATATCCGCCGCCGGCAAATCCTTGCGCCACTGGAAAAACGCGTTGCACCCGGCATCTGCGATGTCTTTGAACGCCGCCTCGTCGTCCGGCCGGACGCCCGCCATGATGATCCCCATCGGGAAAAACGGCCGGCCATCCTTCAACACCACCCGGTTGACCTGGTCTATCTTCACCTCGCGCCCCGGCTTCGGCGCGCGTTTGATCAACTCCGTCTTCACCGCCGCAAACGGCGCGCCATCGTTGCGCCGCAGCGCAATCCGGACCGGATAGCGCCCGACGGCCAGCCCGCCCAGGTCGAAGGCCACTGCCGTCTCCGGCGCGGCCGGCGCGGTGGCCAGCGTTTTCCCATCCACCTCCACCGCCACCGTCAAATCCCGCAGCGCTGTGTCGGGCATCCCGATTTCCGCCATCGCAACGGCCTGCCCTTCCGTCGTGTAATAATTCCGGTCCAGCCACCCTTGCATCACTTTCAAGACCGCCGGCTTCTCCACTATTACCCGCTGCCATACTTCCCCGCTGGCGGCATCCCGCGCTTCCACCGTAATCGAGCGCTCCGCCGGCGCCGACACCGGCACCGACACCGTCAATTTAACCGGCCGCGTCCCCTGCAAATCCGCCCGCTCCCGTACCACCGTTTCTGCGCCCGACACCGGCCGGTCAATCACCGCCGCCTCCACGGCGCCCGTCACCGCGTTCCCGCCCTTCAACTCCAGCTCCACCCGGTAATAATTCGTCCCGCCTTCCGTATAATACGGCCGGATATCCACTCTTTCCAGAGAAGCCAGAAACGGCATCCGCAACTTCCCCGGCGTCAATGGCGCCAGCGCCCCGAATGACCCAGTCTCGTGGAACGACCGCGTTACGGGACGCCACAGACTTTGCTCCATCTCCTCATGCGTGATCACGTTGCTCGCATCCATATACGGTTTCCGCCGGTTGCGCGCTATATTCATCCGTATATGCGCCAGGTCGCCGTATTCCATGAACAAATACAGCGGCAACGCCGCTTCCGCCGTCCACCCCTCCTCCGTCACCGCCACCGCCGACCGCCAGGGCAGGTTCCACGTCTGGCGCTCGCGGCTGCCGTTAATGATCCGCTGCTCAGCCTTGACGTTAAAGCAACTCAGCATGAAGTGGTAGTACACCGCGCCTTCGCCATCGGACGAGAAAAACAGTTCCACGGACTCGTCCGCGGACACCGGCCCGTCATGCTCGCGCGTCCGCGGGTCCAGGACATGTTGCTGCAAAGGACTGCCGCACCTGATCCCCAGGTACAGCCAGGCATCGTCATACGCCAGCCGGACTTCCGTGTCATCCGCGCGCCGGCCGGCCTCATCCTTGAAAACATGAAAATCGGCCAGCGGCCGCGCCGATTCCCAGCAGGCCTCATCCAGCCGACCGTCCAAGACCGGCGGCGCTTCAAGTTTCAAGGCTTCCGCCGCCGGCGGTTCGCCGGCATACGCGTATCCGCACAACAACATCAAAACCGCATGTAAGGCCGTTCGATAGATTGACATAATTTCCTTTCTGCCTGGCTGCTGACATAGGCAATGCCGCCCTGGCACGGCAGGCCGGCATGAGTCCCAGCGCCTTCGCCCGCTTGTTCAAAATGGAGATGGGCTGCACTCCGCACACCCATATCAACCTCAAGCGCATTGAACGCGCCTGCCTGATGCTCGCCTACACCGAAACGCCCATCAAGCAGATTGCCGCCGCCACCGGCTTCTGCGACCGCTTCCATTTCTCGCGGACATTTGCCAAAGTCAAACACATGTCGCCCGCCCGATACCGCAATGTCAACCGGTTCGGCCATGCCTGAACCGCATTCATAGAGCATGGATGAATTCGCGGAAATGCGTTATTTTGCCCGCATTATCGTGTTGAAAAAGCAAATGCTCAAAATCTTTCTTTTTTTGTCGCAAGTCAACTGATTTTAACGAATTATCAACGGCGCATTTCAATTCCGCCAGATCACGAATTCCGCAGCGCGCCGCGAGAAATTGATAGTCCGGCTGAGTCCGCGACAACAGAAACATTACATCGTAAAAATCACGCCCTTTCCGGCGCGACAACATTGCGGATATTTTCATTGCGCATAATACCGGATCCGGCGGCGCCGGAAACGGAAAAAAGAATCCACAGCCCTTGATAAAACTCATAACCGGCGCATACTTTATCCCTTGATCCTGCGCTTCGAGTTTCACCATAAAGCGCTCATCGCGATGTTTGGAGAGCTCCAGCGCGAACAGCAAGCCGGGGAAATGCAAACTACGGCGGAAGGCCGTCAATCTGTTCGAGCCCTTTGCCCGCGCCTCAACGTTAAACCCGTTACGCCGCAGGAATAACAGGACCGCGTCGGACATATTTTCAAAGTCATTCTTGCTCAAATTCCGGCAATCGAAATCCAGATCTTCGGAAAACCTATCAATTCCCTTGGATAAACGCAAACTGGTGCCGCCAATGAAAATAATTTTCTTCGCATAATTTGTTGCGGAAAGAAAGTCAAGTATCAGCAACAACAGGTATTCCTTGAGGATATATTTATGCGCTTGCGCATTTTCACGAATGGCTTCCGGGTAAAACGGCTTGATTTGCTCAATCGCGATCATAGCTGATACCTGAATTTTGCACCGCGCAAGTTTGGCGCAGGGCGCGGCGCGAGGGGTGCCGCTGTATAAGCATACCGCAAACTCCCGAGCAACAAAGCCCTGCGCCAAAATCGCGCGGCCGGCTGCCGGAGAATATTGGTGTTTTCTGAAACTTGGCTCGCGTAACCATATGGTTGATAACAGATAACGGCGCACAAATTAATTCGCATGCGCTATGATTGTTTTAAATCATTTGACACCAATATTCATGCAAAATTCAGGTGATACACCTTGGACAACAAGTGCACACGCTTTTCAAGCGTTTTGGATCGGAACCGCCTTGCCAGTTCCTTCCATTCCGACCGATTTAAATCCTGCCGAAAGACGTTGATATCCAGTCGGAGATTGAGCATATCCTGTTCGGTGTTGTAAAACGGGTAAAGATACAGCAAATCCAGCAGGGCTTTTTCCCGTGTGGCATAGGCTGCTACGCGGCCATCCGCGACTTGGCGCATAACATAGCCAAACATCAGGCATGGTTTGACGCTTTTGTACGAATATTCCCCAAAACTGTTGCGAAATACCGCCGTCTTAAGAGACGTTACACTGGTAATCTGGATTATGGATTCCGGGATCAAACCATAAGCAGCCAACGCCGAATGCAAACTGATATAGGACGGATTATAAATTTTCCCGGCGAAATATTCGGCCATGCCGGCATGCCCCTTGTATTCAGGGAAAGCGTATAGTCCCTGACGTAAACGCACCAAATATCCTTTCATGGTCCAACGGACAAAATTATTGCGGTCGAAGCCCGGCCAGCAGGCATAAACCTGATGAATGTTGAAACACCCGAACTCAAACATTTGGCCCTTGAATTCAACCCAATTCATTGCTTGTTTCCTTTATGCAGCATATATAGTGCATTTCAGAAACATATTCAATAATATTCCATTAGCATCCCATAGAAATCCGCTTTGTTCTCTCACCCGCCTTCGTCAAGACTACGGCGGGCAAGCCTGCCTTCGTCAAGACTACGGCGGGCAATTGGCGGCGGTGATCTCCAAACGCCTGCCAATCTCGCCGCCCACGCTGATGTTACGGATATCTATTTGGTGCATCTTTCCTTACTTCCATTTTGTGCTGTTTGTCTTTTTTGCGGCTAAATTCCGCCGTCTTCCAGCCCCCTTGGTTTTAACGTCAAGACTGCGCCAGGCACGGCCGCCGGCGGAAATGCCGCAAACATCAGCGGCACAGGCTTATCTTTATCCAGCGTATCACCGAGACATTATCTTCGTAACACCAGAAAGCGACCAGCACCGTCCCGTCGGGCAAGGGCATCAGGCAGGGCGCGCCAAACCGCAGCACGCTGAAATTATGCGACATGTTTGCCGTTACCGCCGTCCCCGCCCCGCCGGCATCGCCCCACAACGGCAATTCCGCTTCGTTTTCCCACCGGCCCCGGCGCAGCGCCGATATATTCGCCCACAGGCCGGGCCGATCCATCCGGCGATAGACGCTCAAGATGCGGCCATCGTCCAAAACCAGCGGCGTCAGCGTCTGGCCCTGCAAGCCGGTGGAAGCCGGTGCGGACCATCTTTGGCCGCAGTCTTCGCTCAAGGCATAATGATTCGGCCGGTCGGCCTTGGCCTGATCGTCATACACCCAGGCTGTGGCCAATAATCGGCCGTCCGGCAACTCCGCAATTTTGGATTCCCAGAAATACACCCGGCCGGCCGGATCAGACATCACCGTCCAATATTCCGGCCAGGTCCGCCCCTGGTCGCGCGACACCAGCGCGATCATTTTCAGCCCATTGGGGCAATTGCCATCCCAATCCGGCCAGGTATGCGTGGGAATCAGCCAGCGCCCATCCCGCAGCACCGTGATGGGCGAACACAATTCAAACGATGGGCCAACCAGCGGCGGGTGGATGATTTGCGGGGGGGTCCAGGTTTTCCCGGCATCCGCCGAGCGCAAAAGCCACAACCCGGTCGGAACAAACCCCAGCGTCGCGGGATTGGTCAGACCGGCATCGGGATGATCGCTCCGGTCATGCCGGACCATGTACGCCGCCAGGCCTCCATCCGGCAGGAGCGTCAAGCGCGCGCATTCCGATGTCACCCGGCCGGCGGTTTCGCCTGGCAAGCAGCCCTCCGCCTGCCAGGTCGCGCCCTGGTCCGGTGACCGGAAAAGGTGTGTGCGCAAGTTTACCGCTTCAAACGCCTCGCCCAGGACCGCCGCGGCCAGCATCTGCCCGCCCGGCAGCACGGCGATGGAGGGAAAATATGCATGCACACTGCGCACATGCGGTTGGGGATTGCGATAGATCAATCCGGTTGCCAGTTTATTGATCCGGTTGGATCGCATCGGTTCCCTCCAATCAACCGCTGTGCATTATCCCAAAATATTTTTGCCCGGTCGCGCCGCGACGGCACAACGGCGCGCACGCGCGCGATGAACGCGCGCGGTTCGTAGCCGTCAAAATCCGTACCGAAAAGCACCCGGTCAATCCCCATGGTATTGACGGCGCGTTCCAGCGCACCCAGGCACAATCCGCCATGCATACCGGCAATGTCCAGCCAGAGATTGGGCCGGCCGGCCATGACATCCAGCGCGGACTGGTCGGGACTATGGGCCGCCACTATCCGGCAGCCCGGCAGTTGCCGGGCCAACTCCAGGACGTCGGGATGATAATGCAGGTGCAATACCTGGCCGTATTCCGCGCATTTTTCCGCCAGCCGCAAAAAGGCCGCGTCGGTATAAGGGTGCTCCATGTTGCGCCGCGGCACCAGCTCGCCCACCCATTTCAGGCCGCGCCGGTGGAATTTTTCCAGCCAGGCCGCCGAAACCCCGGCAAAATCCGGATGGATGACGGCGCCCGGATAAAGCAACCCCGGATGGCGGGCTGCCAGGCGTAAGGCGGCGCGGTTGGCCTGGTCCAGATCATCGGCCGACCTGGCGAACACGCCTTGCCAGGTATTGAAAACCGCATGGTCAACGCCTGCGTTTTGCAAATAGGCCAGGGCGCGCGCGGGAGTCGTAAAAAAAGATTTATGGCCCCGCCAGCCGGGACTGGGCAGGTGTATATGGACGTCAAAAATCATGCGCCAGGCCAATATCCATCGCGGCGCCCCTGCCAGTAAGCCCACAGCCAGTTGGCCACGGCATCGCCGCTGAGAAATTTCGTCTTGTAACGCAGCTCCGGCGGCCAGCGATCGGGGTCGTTCATGTAGGTGAAATCGGGGATATCCTGCGCGGTCAGCACTTTTCTGGCAATGACAATCGCGGCTTGCGGATCTGCCAGGTGCGCGGCCGCCTGGACGCCCGCCCGGGCGATCATGCTGCCCCAGCCGGACGATGCGCCGGTAATCCTGGGGCCGGCCCCCCAGTGCGCCACCGGCCGGCGCGCCGCGCCGGTATCCATATCCACCAGCACCTCAATGTAATACGTTCCATCCTCCCCGATGGACAGGCGCCCTTCCTCCCACATCGTCCGCACCGACTCGCGCCAGCAGCCGGCCCAGCTATTCTGCGGATCATGGCGCAACAGGTAATCCAACTCCATGATATCCATGGTGGCCGCGTCGGCCAGGTGGGCGATCAGCCAGGCATGCTGCTCCCGCTCGTAATCCGAGGTTTTGGCGGCGCCGCTGCGCTTGCGCAGCAACCGCGATTCGCCGGGCTGGCGGTTGACGCCTTCCGCCAGCAGACGCCGATACTCATCCTGGAATTTGGCATCGCCGGAGTGCTTGTAGGCCAGGAGCAGCAGACTGGGAAACCGCGCCAGCGGCCAGAGCATATCCGGCACATGGTAATAAAGGTAGCGGTATTTACGCTTCACCCAGAAATCTATCATGCGCGCAATCATGCGCGCAATTTCAGCGCATTCAGAAGCTTCGGCATGCGGCGCAAACCGGTCCAGCGCCATCACCGCGTAAAGCACCTGGTCGGTGCTGGTCTGGTTGGAAAACCGGCCGCCGTATATCTTCGGGAAAAAACCCTCCTCCAGTTCCTTGCCCATGTCGTAAATATGGCGCAAGGCCTGGAAACAGCGGCGCGCGCGCGCCAAGGCCTCGGCATCGCCGGCAACTTCATACCGGGTGATCAGCGCCTGCAGGTAGGCGCCGGTGGTCATGCCGCAATTCTCGTAATTCCAGAAATCCGCCGGCGCAACCCCGGGAACGTATTTTTGCATGTCAACCAACGCATCGAAACAAGACGCCGTCAACGGCCGGGCCGTCTGCCTGTCGAGCGCAGTATAAACCACTCCGTGCGGATCAATGAAACGTTCTTCCACCCAGTCCTCGACCGCCCGGGCGCGGCCGGCCAACATGGTGTCGAGTTCACTGTTATTTAACGTTTTTTCCGTCATGTCAAAATCTCCGTGTATCTGAGTTATTTTCAAAAGTCCGCACAGAACGGTTGGGTGTGTAGCCCAACCCACCAATTACCTGTGGTTTTTGGGCATGGTTCAACAACGGTTTTTAAAGGTCACAGTTGAGGATGGCTCACCATAGGTTCGCCCTCCAATCTGAAATCTCATATTTGATATTTCAAATCACAAATGGAGGGCGAACCTGCGGTGAGCCGCCTGTGACCCGTTCTGGAACCATGCCGGTTTTTGTGTTCCTGGATGGCCGCTTCAACGCCGGCCAAGACTTTTGAAATTGGATCGTCTGAATCGGTTTTATTCCGCCCCCGCCGGCCAGGCCGCCAACGATTTTTTAACCTGAGCCCGCACTGCCCCGGTCCAGGCGGCATGACGTTCCGCGCACCGCTGCGGGCCGTGTTGATATTCCGTTGCGGCAATTTTCATCACATCCAGATAGGCGCGATCCAGCGCCGCCATCGCTTGGTCAAACGATTGCGCCGCAGCCTGCACTTGCCGGGCATGCTCCGGCCGCGGCAAATCGTCCGCGCTGCAAAGCCGGTGCATGGCCTGGAACTGCGCCAATGCCTCCAGGAATCTTTGCGCATAAACGGTTTCCAGGCGGGCGCAGGCGTCGCCTGATTGTTCGGCCGGCGGCAAGGCCCGGGCGCAGACATCGAGCAACCGCTGAATCTCCGCCGGCTCCGGCAATCCTGCGCGCCAGGCCGCGGGGGCGTCGGCGCTGCATATTTTCGCCGCCGCCTGCACCCAGCCGCTTTCGGCGGTGAGCGTGGCCCCCCGCAGGAATGCCATCGCCGGCGCCATCGCTTGGAACCACTCCGCGAATTGCGGCGGGGAAGCGACCTGGTTGCCGGCGGCCCAGGCTTCGGCAAACTCGCGCGGACTGCGTCCCCCGGCGTTCCACGTCCATTCCGCCAGCGCCGCATACTGGAAATTGCCGAATTCCCGCTCCCATCCGCCGGCTTTTTCCGGCGCCGCCAACGATGCCCCGCGGCTCAGGCAATACAAGGCGCTGTAGTTCGCGCCATGGTATTTATCAACGCTTTTCTTGATCGCGTCAATTTCGTAACGCAGCGTCCAATACCCCGGGCCGACGCGCGGCCCGTTATAAGTCGCCAGCCAATTTCCATCCTCCGCATATTTATCAAACGCCGCATTGGATGTATAAACCTTTTCCGCCTTGATTTCCGGCGGCAGCATGGCCAGGCATTCTTCGCTCACCTTAACCCCGCCGTCGCCGCCGGCCAGGGTGAAAAATACACGCCCCTGCAGATCGGGATATTTCTGGCGCGCGGCCATGATGGCCGCCACGCTGGCCTGGGTCTCCTTCTGAAACTGGCGGGGACCGTCTTTCAGGCATTCGGCGCATTCGCACTGGCAGGGCACGCGCTCGGACAGCCACAGGCTGACTTCCCGGGCGCCCTGCGCGGCGGCGCTTTCGATCCACTCCTTAGCAATGCGCTGCAGCAGCGGCGTCGCCATGCAGGGACAACGCGCTCGGGCGAAACTCCTACCCCACTTGTAACATGGATTGCGCGCGCCATCGCCCTTGCCGGTCAATTCGGGATATAATTCCTCCGCCCCGTACCGGAAAAGGTAATCATAATGCGGCATGTGCGGCATCAGCAGGAAAGCGCGGCCGGCGGCATCCCGGATCAAATCCATCGGCAGCGGCGGGCATTCCGCCGGGGCATCCTGCTTCAGGATCAGCCCCGTCGGCATATGCGAAAAATTGAGTTTCAGCGACGCCATCCAGGGGATAAACCCCGGCGTTTTGATACTGGTGTTCCAGACGCCGCGCTGATCCATGTCCGGCCAATCGTAAATCTCCGCCAGTGGGATTTCCGCGGCCGCGGGAGTCAGCCGCGCGGTCAGCAGCCGGGTCAGCGTCTGAATCCCGTAAAACACGCCCGAATCCGCCAGGCCGGCCACTGCCAGCGCATTGCTGCCAAGCGGCCGGATCAGGTAAGCCTGCGCGGGATAACGTGCCTGCTTCAGCTTTTCAATGCCTGGCAAAGCCCGGCCATTCAGACAGCCCCGCTCATCCAGGCGGCCGATATGGACCGTGAACTCCGTTCCGGTGGGCGCCTGCCCGCTCCGGGCCTGCCAGGCCGCGCGCAATGCGCTGACCGCCTCCACAATCATAGCGGAGGAATCGGGCACCGTAGCCAGGCCGAGCTGGCCCGGTGTCAGACGCACTGTCCCGGCGACGGCCAATTCCTGCGGCAAGGGAATGAGATAATCCGACCATGCCCGGGTTTCCGAAGGTTCTGCCGCTGCCATGGCTGCGGCCGCCAACAACATCAGAATCATCATTGATCCGGCGCTTCTGCTCATATGCATTTCCGTTCCGTCTTTAGGTTTGGATTTTCACTCGGGCAATTGGAGCACTACTGGCTTGCCGGTCCGCTCCGGCCGGAATTTTTCCACCCGCGCCGTTTTGCCGCCGGCAGCGGCTGTCAAGGTGTAGGAATATTCGGAAACGGCCGGCGGTTCGGGTTCCGCCGCCGCGGTCCGGATGTAATCGGTCAGCAGCAGGACGCCGGGCATCCCGGGCGCGGGAGTCCGGCCCTGCGCATCGGTTTTCAGTTGGCGTAACGGCGGCAGGCCGTCGCCCTCCTGCTCGGCCCGGCAGACCACCTCCGCATTCGCCACCGGCCGGCCGGCGGCATCCTGCACCGCCACCACCGTTTGCCGGCGCACAGTTACCTTGGGGACCTGCACCTTCCCCGCCCGGTTGGTCCATGTTCGATGCACATCCCCCAAACGCGGCTCATCCCATGCGCAATCCACCAGCACCACGCCTTGATCGGTATAAGTCAACGACCAGTTCCGATCGTTGCCATGGAAGACGCAGTCGGTCAACTCGGCATTGACGCCGCCGCGGTCCAGGACGGCGGTCCCGCAATTGATGAACTTGCAGCCGTAAATTTTATGCACGCCGTCGGCCAGCGGGAATTCCACCCGTTCAAACACGGTGTCCCGGATGCTGTAATCTTTCAGTTCCGGGGTATGGACGGCCATCCCCATGCCGTACAGCATGCCCTTGACTCCCGCAATGCGGGAATTTTCCAGCACGGTGGCTCCCATGTAAACGCCGCGCTCATTGTCGCCGATCTCGCACCCGGGGGCGGAGTCCAGCGGCTCGATCCGGCTGTGGTAGGCGTATAATCCGCCGCCCCACTGGAGCAGGCCGGCATCCAGCCAGGGCAGTTTGCCGACAAACAAGGTCCGGCGGTCGGCCGGCGTGCAGGCGAATTGCAGCGTGGCGCTTATAGATTTATTATTTCGGTCGCCCAGGACCAGGGCGTTCATCCGCTTCGGCGCTTTCCAATAGACCTCGCCGTTTTCGCCCTGGATGAAATACGGATGGATATAAAGGTTGCCGCGCATGACCAACCTTTCGCGCGGACGGTCCGGCGCGCCGACCTGGAACACGGTTTCCGAGCCGTCGTTGGCGCCGATGATCAGGTCGCCCGTCAACGTGCAGGTCTGGGCCGCGGCGTCGTATTCCACGCGGCCCCAGCCGCAGGCGCGGTCCATGGCGGCCAGGCGCGCCGGCGTACACGGCAGGGACGCCGGATAGTCCACCGCGACGATGGCGTTGCGCGCCGGATCGAGATACACTCCGCCAACGGCTGGCGGCGCGGTCATGGCCGTTAACATAATCAAACAAAGCGCGTTGATGATTGTTCGCATATGCTGAGTTTCATCCGCCGGGATCGGCCCTGGCTTAGCCACCTTCCTTTGTGGGAGCGGCATTACATGCCGCGATCCCCTCAATGCAGCCAAAACATCATCCCCTTTGGCACATATTCATAACACCCGATGTCCGCCAGCCGTGAAAACCGGTCCAGCCGCTGGCGGCCTTCAGCATCCACGGCGCCCGGTTCGGACATCCAGGTCAGGTTGGTTCCGACATTGATGCATGGCGAGCCGTCGGCCAGGCGGAAATTCCCGCCCGTCCAGTCCGCGAATTGGGGGTCGTCGGTACGATTCCCCTGTTCCGTGGTGATTAACGACGTGGGCGGCACGGCGCAGTGATAAAAATCGTTTGACGCCTCCCAGGTATAATTATAAACATTACTGGCTGTACCGCTATCCACGCTGTTGAACCAGATAATGTTATTATAGTTTTTGACGGTATAGGGAGCGTTGTCGCGCAGCCATAACCCGCCGCCGGCAGAGACCGCTGAATTGGAGACGATGGTGCAACTTTCCACCATGGTGGTGTAAGCGGTATAAGTCCATTGCCATTGATTAATCCCGCCGCCGGCGCCGGCGGTGTTGCGGGTCAGCAGGCATCCGCGGGCAAGCCCGCCATAGTATAAATATATGCCCCCGCCGTCGGCGGCGGTATTTTCCCGTAGAATGCTGTTCAATATTTCTCCGATTCTCCCGATGTAAACGCCGCCGCCCCGGACGGCGGAATTCCCGCGCAATTCGCTGGCGGCAATGCAGCCGCCGTAATCATGATAAGCGCCGCCGCCATAGTTGGTGACTGCCTGGTTGGCGGTTATTTCACTATTCTGCACCAAGCCGCCATAATAAAAATAAAGCCCCCCGCCATTATTGCTGGCCGCATTGCCGTAAAATACCGCATTGCTGAAAGACCCCGAATAAGAGCAATACGCGCCGCCGCCGGTGTCCCTGGCTTCGTTGCTGTTGATGGAGGCGCCGGCAAACTGGTAATAGTCAATTGCGTAAGACGCAGAACCTGAAATATAGACCCCGCCGCCTTTGCCTCCGGTCCGGTTGCCTTCAATGGCGCCGCCATCCATCAGGATTCCCGGATTGACTTGGTGGTAAACATACGCGCCGCCGCCGTAATTGGTGGCGACATTTTCTCGAATCACGCAATCGCGAAGGGTCACCGCCCCGTAGGTCAGACCGATGCCGCCGCCATATAACGCGCTATTCCCGACAAAGCGGCAATTTTCAACCAAGGAAGTTTTGCCGGCATTCTGGATCAGCAGACCGCCGCCATAACCATCCCACACACTCCCCACCGCGCGCCCATTGGTAAACGTCAGCGCTTCCAGTAGAATTTGATTGCCATTGACGACCAGGCACCGGTTGGTGACCGGTTTACCATGGTAGTTATTGGCATCAATCAGCACGTCGTCCGGGTCGCCGGATGAGCCACGGATGGCAATATTTGTTTTATAGGATGAAACCAGAATCTGCTCGTCAAGATAATACGTGCCATTGGAAATCAAAACCGTATCGCCGTCGCCGGCTTCGTCAATGGCTGCCTGGATGTTCGTCGCGGCATCCGGCCAGTTAGTGTAAGGCAAAACATGCCCACCCTGGCCGGGCTCCGCGACATAAATGGTGCGCGCCGCGGCCGGCGCGCATGCCGCCCAGATACAGGCCATGATCGTCA
>JAXGSX010000067.1:0-14195 GCA_040775225.1 Kiritimatiellia bacterium
CAATTGGCAGCCGTGGCAGACTGTTCAGCCGAAGGCTGACCGGCCTCAGGCCGGAAATCTGTTGGCGATGCCTTCGGACGTTCGAATCGTCCCCCCACCACCAGCATTTACGGCGCTTGACACATCAAGCATCATTCCCGGGCGATTTTGATCCGCGACGATTCGTAAGGCGCGAGGGTAAAGCGCAGCAGGGCGTATTGCTTCCTGAGCGCCGCGATTTCAAACTCCTTGTCGGACGTGATCCGCCGGGCGGATAATCCCGGGAGGTTGATCCGGACCAGCGGTCGGATCGGCCGTCCGGGTAGCGGGCAGCGGTCTTCGGAAACGATCGCGTGCAGGTTGCGTCCGGCATCCTCAAAGGCAATCAGCGTCCCGGCGGTGGCCGTCACCGTCTTATCGCTCAAAAAGTCCTGAATCCAGCCGACGGCCCGGTTCATCAGCCGGCTGTTGCTGCGTTGGCCGTAAACCATGGGTGTGCGCGAGCGCTTGACAAACATCGGCGGCAGCGTGAAAAAGGCGGCCTTGGCGCCGGGCGTCTCGTTCAGAACCAGCACCGGCGCGCCGGAGACGTCGGCCAGCAGCGTTTCGGCGGCGGTCGCCCGGTGCCGGATTACACAAAGCTCATGCTCCGTCCGCTCCGCCGCCTTGCCCAGGGCCGCCCTGGCGCGGCCGGCGGGAACGATGCGCGACGCCTTGACCGCCGGCGCGGGTTCCACGCCGAAAATATCTTCCAATCCTTCCGCGTTCCAGAAACCCAGGATGGCGACGCCCTGCCGGTGCAGCTTGCGTATGTGCGCCTTGGTTTCGGCGGCAACGCCGCACAGCGGCGGTATCACCAGCAGGTCCGCATCGCCGGGATGCAGGCGGGCGCAATCCTCGATCCGCATGAAAAACCCGTTCTGCTGGCCGGCCAGACGCGCCTGCTCGTAGGCGTAAGCGGTTGATTCCTCGGCCGGATTGGCCGGCGCCGCGCCGGGAAAAATAAAATCATCGTCCTGCTCGAAGAATTCCGGCTGCGCGAGGCAGGCGGCGCGGCTGTAACAGAACGCCGTCGTCCGCGGCGGCCGGTCGGGTTTAACGCGCGAGATGAACGCGTAGGCATAGAGCATCTCGGCGTAATTTTCGCGGTCCCAGGTCTTGGCATGATAGCCATGGTCGTTCCAGAACCGGAATTTTTCACCATCGAACCATACCGCCGCATAACTGTATTCGTAAAACATTTTGATAAAAAATCCCGGCGGCGGATCGGAGCGGCCATAGGGCGGATTGGCCAGCACCACCCGGCCGTCGCGCGTTTCTCCATTGATACCGAAAACTTCCGGCAGGAGGCGCAGGTGCGGCGCCTCAAGCTTGGAGGCCGCCAGGTGGCAGATGCCGCGGGCGATGGGGTAGCCCGAAGAAAGCGGGTAATCCTCGAACGCGTTCGGTCCGGGAATCGTCCGGGGGATATCGCCGCGCAGGTCGTAGGCGGAATTCAGGGAAAAATATCCCGTCTTGTATCCGCAGGCATAAGCGGGGATGGCGCCGCCATGGACAAAGGGCATGCAGTCGGGATTAATGGCTTTGATCCGATCGTGCCGGCGGCGGTATTCCGGCGCAATCTTTTCGGCGGCGAAAAGAATCCATGCCTTCCAATGGTGTTGAGCCAGTTCGGCATACTCGGCGGCAGTTAATCCTGCCGCCGCGCCGCGTTTTTCCAGCATATCGGGATTGAGCAGGCCTTCCGGCGCGGGGCGAAATCGTCCGCCGCGCAAGAACTCGATCAGCAGCGCAAAACGGCGCGGATCGCGGTAGCGCTGCATTCCCCATAAATCGCCGTTGCGAAACCGCGAGATGGTTATATGCGCCCCATCGCTTTTTTCAATCAAATCGCGGTTGGGCTCGATCCCTTTTTCCTCAAACACATTGCACCATGGCTTGAGCCAGCAGTTGAACTTCCGGCCGTAGGCGTGGAGCAAATCCGGCGCGTTCCATGCGCGCGCCACTTTGAAATAGTTGTTCCCGCCGCTGTTGTAGTGGGCGGTATCCGCCACCAGCCCGCCCCAGGGATGGAAATGCTCGTTCTTGATTCCTGAGAGAATATTCGGATACAGTTCCGGCAGACCTGAAACCAGGGGCGCCGGCTTATCCGCGGGGTTTTCCGGCATGACTTCAAATGCCCGGCGCACTTCCATGTTTCCGCCGGCGCCGGCCAGCCGGACGCGGATATGGTAAACCCCCACCGCGAGGTCCGGGAATTTGAACCATGCTGTTAGATATTCAAACGCCGCCGGGAATCCGGCAAGCGGCGCGACGCTGCGAAACGGAACTTTAAATGGCTTGCCGGCCGGCTCGCCGAAAACGTTTTCCAGGCGGACTTCCGCGCGCAGCATGGATTTTTCAATGGTGGCGTCGCGGCTGGCCACGCGGGCCTGAAACCTGACGGGTTCGCCCTGGATGAAAAAATGATTGCGCCGGGCAAAGGCCAGCGCGCCCTGGTAATCATGGATGTTATGCGGTATCCGCCGGCATATTTCTTTGTCCGCCGGCGATTGAACTTCCATCTGCACTCCGCCTTCCGGCAAAGCGGCGCCGGCCCATAATACATTGCCCTCGGCGTCAATCAGCGCCTCGGCCGGTCCGCCCTGGCTGCAGATCGAGTCTTCCGCCATGTAATGATCGTAACCGATGAAAATCGCGGCGCGTTCCGGCAGAGCCTCGATGAAAACATCGCGCTCCAGCGGGCCGGCGGCATCCGCGTGCTCCCAGACGGAGCAGGCGGTATTCCAATGGAACGCATCCAGACCGACTGTGCCGCGGAAAATCAAATATTTACCCAGTTCGTTCCCATGCCCGTCTTCGATCCGGACATAGGGATTGATCATTTTTTCATTGAAGCGCTGGCGGTCAATATCGGGATAAACCGGCGTTTGGGACGGGCCGCCCGTCAATTTCAGGCGCAGTCTGACGCGGCCCGGCTCGCGTTCGGCCGCCACATGGAAATAAAAAGGAGAGATTATGCCGTGGATTTCGGCGGGGAATTCCGTTTTGGTTTCCCGGCGGATGACGGCGCAGTCCGCGGCGGCGGGGGCCAGGATGGTGATTTTCCGGAGGGACAGGTCGCCGGATTTGTCGGCACGGCTCAGCGCCAGCATGCCCGTTGGCGGCGCGGCGGCCGCGGCGGCCAATGTGTGTTCAAAAACCGTCACCCCGTCGTGCCGGCAAACGATGCAATTTCCGTTCACCGTCAAAACCAGCGCCTGCGCCCGGCTCAAGTCCGCAAGAAACCCGCCGGTTTTCTGTTCCGCCAGCAGCTTGCGTTTGCCGGCCGCCCGCGCGCCGTCATAATCGAACAAGGCGCAGACATATTCCGGTACAGGCTCTTGGGTGTAATGGGTTTGCACGCCGCAGATGCCCCAGGCATAGCGCAAAAGCAGCCCCCGGCGCGTCTCGCGGTCATAGCGAAAATAAATGTCCAGCCCGGCGGTTGAAAAAAACGGGTTGCCGGCGGCCGCCAATTCCAGGCGGAAATCCGCCAAAGGCGGAGTCAACGGCAGGTGTTTGTTGGTATGGCTGGCCGGGCAGATATGAAATGCGCCATCCTTGACCACGCCCTGCCGGAAGGGCCATTCGCAGTCATTTTCGCAGGCCCACCCGTCGGGATAGGCATCATCCGGATTGCGGGAGAAGTCATCTTCGAACACCGGGCGGCTGAGGTGATGGTTGGTATTCATGATCGTTGCCGGCGGCGGACTGGTCCGTTGGTAAGGGCGGTATAATATCCTTGAACAACTCCGATTTCCTGCAATCCCTGATCCCTCAAAACGCGCTTTACGTTCCTGGCGGTTCGTATTATGCTTGAATGATGCAATTCTTGCAAATATATGCCGGCAATCAGGAAAGTCAATGCCGATATTGCCGACCCGGGCATGTTCACGCCAGGCAATCCCGCAAGGCATGTGTGGCGGAGGAATACGCCTGTCCGGCCACTGATGGAGGCAAAGTAAATCGTAAATGAGCCAATCGCGTCCAAACATCCTGTTTATCATGTCGGACGATCATGCCGCGCATGCCATGAGTTGCTATGGCAGCCGGATCAACCGCACGCCCAACCTGGACCGGATTGCCTCCGGCGGCATGCGTTTTGACAATTGCTTTTGCACGAATTCGATTTGCACACCCAGCCGCGCCGCAATTCTGACGGGAACTTACAACCATGTTAACGGTGTCACCACGCTGGCCACGCCCATGGATAACCGGCTGCAAACATTTCCGAAATTGCTGCGGTCGGGCGGGTACCAGACGGCCGTCTTCGGCAAGTGGCACCTGGGCGAAGGGCCGGAACATTGCCCGGCCGGATTCGACGACTGGGCGGTTTTGCCCGGCCAGGGGCGGTACCACAATCCAGAATTCATTTTCAAGGGGCCGGCGGGCGGCGCGCGTAAAACCGTCCGCGGTTACGCGACGGATTTGATTACCGATATGTCCCTGGCGTGGCTGCAAAAACGCGACCGGAAACGTCCGTTCTGCCTGCTGTATCATCACAAGGCGCCGCATCGGCCTTGGTATCCGGATGAAAAACACGCCCATCTTTTTCTGAATGAAAATGTGCCGGAGCCCGATACGTTGCTTGACGATTATGCCGGCCGCGCTGCCGCCGCGGGGGCGGCGAGAATGCGCGTTGGGGTTCACATGACGCATACCGACCTGAAATGCGAAATTCCCGCCGAATTGCCGGAGATGGAACTCCGCCGGTGGGCTTACCAGCGCTATATCAAGGATTATCTGCGGGTGGTGGCCAGTATTGACGACAATGTAGGCCGGGTGTTGGATTACCTGAAGGCGGATGGCCTGGAGGAGGATACGCTGGTGATTTACACTTCCGACCAGGGTTTTTTTCTCGGCGATCACGGCTGGTACGACAAGCGGTTCATGTATGAGGAATCGCTGCGGATGCCGTTTATTGTGCGTTATCCCCGTGCAGTCAAGCCGGGAACGATCAATGGGGACATGGTGGTTAATGTTGATTTCGCCCCGCTGTTCCTGGATATCGCCGGTCTGCCGGTTCCCGCCGGTGTTCAGGGCCGCAGTATACGTCCAATCCTTCAGGGCCGCGTCCCGCCGGACTGGCGGCAGTCAATGTATTACCGCTACTGGATGCATAAGTCCGGCGATCATAATGTCTATGCCCATTATGGCGTCAGGACCAGGGAACACAAGTTGATTTATTATTATTCCGAGGGGCTGGGTGAAAAAGGCGCGTCCGACGAAAAATGCGCCCCTGAATGGGAACTGTTTGATTTGCGGAACGATCCGTGCGAATTGCATAATGTTTATCATGATCCGCGATACGCCGGGACGGCCGCGAAATTGAAACGGGAACTGGCGCGTCTGCAGGCGGAATTGGGCGACCAGCCGTGTTCAACCTGAAACTTGCCGCGGCATCCGGTGCGCTGGGTAACAATTGGTCAGCTTGGATTTCGAACCGGCAGGCGCCTGCGCTCGGACCCGGCGGGCGTGTGATGCAGCATCCATGCGGTTGGGGAACAATGGTGGTATTTCCGGAAACACCGGTAAAAATGGCTTGGATCGGTAAAGCCCCAATCGGCGGCGATGTGTTTTATTCCTGACGCTTGCGCCAGCATGTCGCGCGCCGCGCTGCTGACCCGGTAGCGCAAGGCAAATTCGGCAAAAGACAAGCCCATTACCTTTTTAAACAATTGGGCGAAGGCATTGCGGCTCATGGCGCAATGCCGGGCGGCGGCCTGGGTTGAGATGTATTTTTGGGAACTAAATATCAATTGGACAGCCTGGTCAACCCGGGCGAGCATTTCATCCGCATGATATTCCGGCCTTCCGTGGCCCGGCGGGATTATTAAAATCAATTCCAGCAATTTGATCCGGCAATGCGCATTGCCGTCCATCGGATGGCCAACGGCCGCCGGTTGGACTAATTCCCGCGCCAATTGCGCGGCTTGGACGCGCAGACGGCGAGTCAGGCGGGGACGGTTGTCCGGCGCGGTGCGGAACGGCGCCAGCCAGTTGATGTTGTCGGATATTTCACGGCCGGCGCGCAGCAGGAACGAAGGTTCGATTATCAGCACCACGGCCCGGCATGGCGCCCGGGTTACCGCCCAGCCATGCGGCTCCCACATGCCGCAAACCCAAATCCCGCCCGGTCCGAGCGTAATCGCGTGTCCCTGCCAGTACCGGCGCATATTGCCGGTCAACATCACGCCCAATTCCAAGCCGTAATGCATGTCAAACCGGGCTTTGATTTTTGCCGGAAACCGGTGCGAGATCACACAGAGCGGCCGTGCGACGGAAACGTTAAAAGGCGTTTTTTCGACCAAACCAGTCCACATTACCTGTCCGGATGTGTTGTCATGTTCCATTTGCACGGTGGGGATGCGGAATTCCGCCGTCATGTTACCGGTCAAGCTTCTGCCGGCGGGTAAAATCGCGGAGGGCGGGATAGAGGTTGCGGTAGGCCGCGTAGCGGGCGGTATAGAATGCCGTGGCGTCCTGGCGCGGCGCGAATTCCTTGCGGGGGCGCACCCAGGATTTGGCCAGCGCGGCCGTGGCGGTGCCGGTATGCGCGGAACAGGCCAGCAATGCCGCGCCCAGGCATCCCGCCTCGGTTACATCCGGGACGATCACCGGACGGTTGACCACATCCGCCTTGAGTTGGTTCCACCAGTCCGAGCGGGCGCCCCCGCCTACTGCGCGCAGGTGTTCCACCTGCACGCCGGCCTCCGCCAAGATATCCAGGTTCAAGCGCATTTCCATCGCCAGCCCTTCGAGCAACGCGCGCAGGAGATCGCCGCGCTTGGTGGTCAGGCGCAATCCCAGCACCGCGCCGGGCGTTACCGTGTCAAAATATGGCGTACCGGCCGCCGCCAGATACGGCAGCGCCAGCAATGAAGACGAGGAGGCCGCCGCGGTTTCCAGCAGGAGTTCGTAGGCGTCCCGGCCGCCGGTAACGGCTGCCGACCGCTCGGGGTGGCCGAATTCGTCGTGAAACCATTGCAGGGCATTGCCGCCGGTCAGGTTGAAGGCGATGGTGGCGTATAATCCCGGTGCGGCATGATCGTAAGTGCATAAATTTGCGCGCATCAGACTGGTGCTGAAGACCGGTCTGGCAAAAGCGGCGGTAATGCAATCCACCGTGCCGGTGGCATACATGGCCGAGCCGGATTCGGTCGCGCCTGCGCCCAGCGCGGCGCAGGTCTGGTCGTGGCCGCCGGCGGCGACAAGTACGCCGGGCGGCAAGCCCCAGCCGTCGGCTGTCTTGTCATCCACGGCGCCGACGATGCCGCCGGATTGCATCGGCCGGGCCAGCTTGTCAGGGGATAATCCAGCCAGTTCCAGGATTTGACTGCTCCAAGCATGATTTCCGACGTCAAACATCATGGTCCGGCCGGCCAGCGGCCAGCTTATAGCGGGGTCAAGTCCGAGTTGCTGATGCAGCAAATCCTCAAAACAAAGGAACCTGGCCGCACGTTGCCAGATTGCCGGACGGTTTTCGCGCAGCCAGAGCATTTTGTAGAGGGTGAACATGGGGTGAGGGGTATGGCCGGTGATTTGGTACAATTTTTCCCGGTGCAGGCCCGGCAGTTCCCGCGCAACCTGGCTTGCCGCGCGCGAGTCGGAGGACACCATGGCCGGAACCAACGGCTGCCCGCCAGCGTCCAACGGGGTGAAAGCTTCCCCCTGGCTCGATACGGCCAGGGCCCGGATTTTACCGGTCAGGCCGCGCGCTGCTACGGCAACGGCCGTCCGGCATTCTTGCATTACCCCGGCGGGATCAAGTTCCGCCCCGCCGTCGGACGTCAAGCTTAAGGCGTAAGTGCGGCGCGCCAGGGCCTGCATGCGGCCTTCGGAATCGAATACCGCCGCCTTGCAGCCGCTGGTGCCGATGTCAAGTCCCATGTATGCATTCATGAATTTGCGAGACATATCCGCCTTCTGTATTATTTCAGTGGTCAGCTTGAGGCGCAACCAGGCGTTCCGCGGCGCCGGCAATTTCCAGGTCATCACGGATGACCTGGCAGGCTGCTGCGTAAACGGCGTCCAATGCTTTAACCGGGGACTCGCGCATGAGCTTTTCATAAGGTTGGCGCAAGGCGGTGGCGACATTGATCTTGGCTATTCCATTGCGGATGGCGTCCATGATGTATTCCTTGCGGATGCCGGTGCCGCCGTGCAGGACCAGGGGAACTCCCGTTGCCGCGCGCAGTTTTGCCAGATGACCGATGTCGAGCCGCGCCGCCACTTTCGGCCGATCCCGGGTAGCCGCGCTGATGGCGCCATGGACGCTGCCTACGGCCACGGACAGCCAGTCCACTCCGGCAGCCTGCACGAAGCGGCGGGCTTCATCCGGATCGGTGAACCCCTGTCCGGAGGCGAACAATTCATCATAAGGCGGCAGCGGACCGGCTTCATGGCCCATGATGGCGCCCAGCTCGGCTTCGACGGCCACGCCGGCGGCATGCGCCATCTCAACAACGTGTTTCGCGCAGGAAACATTTTCTTCAAAAGGCAGCCGCGAGCCGTCCACCATGACCGAATTATAGCCGGCTTTGATGGCGCGGCCGATATCGGAGAGATAATCCACGCGTCGCCGGTCTTCGTCAATCACCGGCACATGATCAAGATGCAGCCGGGTATGGCGCGGGTCGCCGACCCGGGCGTATTCATCACAGACGGCTTCGATGCTGCCGGCCTGGAATTTCACCCATTCCAGCCGCGCCACCATGATCAAGCCAAAACTGTTGCAGTCGCGCAGAGCGTTCACCACCGGCTGCATCATGGGCAGGTAGGGGATGTTAAATCCCGGGACGGTCCAGCCTTCGCGCCAGGCCTGGTGTACAATTTCGTTAATAGCAGTCATAGGGGTGGTAGGGTGTTAGGGTGTTAAGGATTTAATTAGGTTGTGAAGCATGGCGAATATTTTCTTTAATTTGCCCGCCAAATCGTCGGCTGTTTCCTTTGATATTATTTTAATTTGTTCGGCAATAAAATCTGTGTTCGCAGTTCACCAGCCGAACTTTTGGCTATATGTAAAAAACGTATGAAATCCTGCCGACTGTTTCTTTCAGCACCTTCGGCAATATTTGATGGAATCGAAACTGCGGCGCGGGTCATCTGGTCTTTCAATCCATAATCTTTGCAATCTTTCAGCGCTCTATAAATATTGACAGCCAGCCGACATGAATTTTTCCAAACCTCCAAATCTTCAAATGATTGATAACTCATAATACACCAGGGAAAAGTTTTAAGTGTTATGTTGTAAGGTTTTAGGGCGGGGGCTTAACACCTTAAAACGTAACACCTTAAAACCTTGTGTAATACACCAGGGAAAAGTTTTAAGTGTTATGTTTTAAGGTTTTAGGGTGGGACCTTAACACCTTAAAACGTAACACCTTAACACCCTAAAACCCTTACACCATAAAACCTTATCTTGTTATTTCCCATTCAACCTTCCATGCCAGATTTTGTCCGGGTTGAACAATCATGGCGCCGCCGGCGCGGACAGCGCGGGCCAGCGAGCTGGCGGGCCCCGGGATGGGCTCGAACGCGCATTCGCAGCGACGCCGGCCGGGTTCATCCGGATATCCACGATTATTCCACCATATACCCAGTGAGTCAAAATGTTTTCGCGGGAAACTGGCGCGCAAGCTGAGGCCGTTTTTAAACGCAACCGTAAAACATCCATGCTTGACATGGTGTAAAATCAGCATTCTGAATTTGCCGGGCTTGATTGATTCTAAAACATCGCGCATCCCGCAACGGGCGGATCCGGAAGCGCGCTCCGGTTTCACGGGCTTTTTGCGGGTTTCGTCATAAACCATGCCGCAGTCCGGCAGGCGGAGTGCGGCAAGGTCAATTTCTTCCAGGGGCATCAGCGGGTGCATGATATGCTGGAAGGGCAGCGGATCGGCCGCCTGCGATCTGACTGCGAATTGCCAGGTCAGCCGGTTTTCGGAAAAAAGCATGGTCCGGCTGAAAGACAGGGGCAACTTCTGCGATTGAACTGAAAATCGCAATCCGCCGCGCGCCGGCTGCGCCGTCCAAGGCAGCCAGCATAATTCGCCATGATCGGGCACCCGCCAGTTCCGGCCCGGAAACCGGCAGGCATCCACGCTGGGAAAACAATCGTCATATCCGCATACCGGCCGCGTTTCGTAAAGGCCGTAATTACGTTTGGGCGGACGGAACCGCGCCGGCGCCCGGGTCAACAGGTCAAATCCAGCAAAAGTCATACGGGTAATGCGGGCGCCATCCTCCGGCGCGAACTGCATGAACCATTTGCCGGATTGGAAAGAAAGTTTATGCATTAATCAAACAACGCGGATTTTGACCGCAATCCGAATTTGCCAAAAAAAAAGACCAAAGGGGCAAAGGATTAAAGTGCCAAAGCCTCCATTCCGGAAACATCCGACTATGTGCCTGTGCCCCTTTGTTCCTGTTAAGCTTGTCCGAACTGTGCGCTAATGCGTCAATTTCGCCGCCAGTTTCAAAATGTGCTGGCCTTCCTCCTCGTCGCGCGCGGTTAAGCCGAGGCGCAGACCGCGGCTCGGCAAGGCCGTCAGCAGCGATTCGACTTCCTCGGCGGCGCAGCCGGTATAAAGCAGCTTGCCGGCGCCCAGGATGCGTTTCATCAAGGGAATCCATTGAATTCGCGGACGATGCGCCGCGCCGGGCTGCCATTGGATGCCGTGAATTTCCGGGGATTCCAGCAGCATCTCCAGTTTATCCAGCGCCTCCGGACCGTCCAGATGCAGCATGGCATGCTCCACGTTGCGCGCCTGCTTGAGCAGTCCGGGCAGCAGGAATTCGCGCGCGGCAGCGGGCGATACCAGCGCCAGGGTGTCGTCCTGCAGCGGAAAAGTCTTGCCCGGCCCCCAAACCAGAAACCCAGTGCTGCCATGCTGGCCGTGCGCGGTGGTGAGCCGGTAAAAGGTGTCCACCATCTCGCAGGCGATATCGTCAACCATGCCCAGCGTTTGACGCAGGCGGTCGGGGTTGTCGTAAAAATCGAGCAAAAACGGTTCATTGCCGCGCAATGCCGCCACCGCATCGCCGCCGCAATGCAAGTCCGGCATCTGGGCGATGCAGCGCCCTTCGGCTTCGGCGGCAACCCGCTCCGTCATTTTGACGGTGAGTTGGTACCAACGGCTGGCATGGTAATCGGGCAAGCCCTGAAACGATTGCCAGTCGGCAATGGCCGGTTCGGTCCAGGTGGTATCGGGCAGAAAATTCAGTTTGCAACCCAGGGTGGCGGCTAGGAAATTGGGTCCCAACTCCGCGCGCATGCACGGCAAGGCATCGCCCATGTAGGCGGTGGCGGCCATGCGGGCGAAGTTTTTTTCGATGATGTAATCAATGTCGGTCCATTGTTCCGCCAGAGTGGCCGGCGCCGGGATAGCTTTTCTAACGGCGCCTTTTTTAGGGGCCACCACGGCGATATTCGCCCGATCGAGCACCTCGCCGTTCCACCAGGCGGTCAGCCGCTCAAAAACCTTGTCCGCATCCGTTTTGAATTCCAGCATGTCTTTATTCCCCAGCATGGAAGGATTTGGCCCGCAATTACACTTCAACCACATCAATCCCGGTCAGTTCCGCGAAGGCTTGCAGGTCGTCGAACAAGTGCGCGCCGTAACCCAGGCAGGCGTATTCGTTATTCCAGGCCTGCAGCAGCTTGCTCATGTCCGCCTGCGCGGTGACGAAGGCGTGCGGCCAGAACGGGATGCCGCATTCCAGCTTGCGTTTTTCAATTTCCGCGGCCGGCGGCTCGAAGACGGTGCAGTGGCAGACCACCAGTTCGAATTTGCCCGCGCGGCGGCCCAGCCGCGCCAGCACGCCCTCGCCCGGCTTGCAGATCAATTTCACCGAGATGCCGCCAGCCTGGCCCTCGGTGGGGATGCCATGCTCGGCGAAGCCGGCCGGGCCGAGTTCGCCGGCCAGCGAGGGCGGACAGGCGCCATCGCCGATGATTTTGATTTCTTTTTTCTGTTTGTCAATATGCTGGAGGTCGCCGTAATACACGCGCTCGCGGCTGAAGTCGGTCAGCAGCTTGACCGTCAGCAGGGTGTTGAAGTCGCTCAGGGTGGAGGTACCGACGCCGTCCTCCAGCATCAGGCTTTGCGCCAGGCAGGTGGCGCAATAGTCATCGCCCAGGCCGGGGAACGACTGGATGGTATAGCCGTCCCATTGTTCGGCGGCCAGGATTTTATTCAGCGCCAGGTAAACCCGCAACGAGCGATCCGCGGCTGCGCCGGCCGGCACCGGCTCGCTGAACAGCGGCTGGATTTTCCGGCGCACTGCCTTTAATTCCGCCGGCGTCACCGCGTCGGCGGTGCGGATGAGTTGCGTGGTGTCGCGCGAATCGAGGTCAATGCCGAAAGTCCGCATCCATTGCGATGGGTCGGCTACGCCGCAACTCTGGCCCATGCCGCGTCCGCCGAACACGCCGAACACCGCCTGGTTCAGCCTCTGGCGCATGGCGCCGGCGCGGCAATAGCTGACGATTTCAGCGATAGCATTGGGTTCGTCGCTCGGGTCATAGACGAACCGGTGCGGGACATCCGCCTCCATCAAGGCGCCGTGCAGCACCAGGCCGCCCACCGGGCGCCAGCCTTGCGAACCGGGATGCGTCCACACGGCCAGGCTTTTGCCGGCCAGGGCATAATCGCGCAAGGCCCCCAGCAGGTGCGCGGCCCAGACCCAGGTGCCGGCAAAGAGCACCAGCCCCGACACGTCATCCATTTTTTTAAACTTGGCGAAGCATTCGCGGGCTTCCAGCCGCGATGCCACCACCACCGGGTGCTCAACCAGTTCTAATCCGGCCTCCCGCAATGCCGATTTGGATCGCGCAATCAGGGTGTCGTCAATGAAAGGGGTACCCATCGGGTCCTGCAGTCCGTCCTTGTGCACGCCGTAAACAACAAATCCAACCTTGGTCTTGATCATATTGCTCAGACTCCCTTGTTTCGAATAATACTGTCAGACAATGTTAATTGCACAATGCGCATGGCATCCCGGCACAGACGGTCAATCAAATATTGAGGCATGTATTTTTGCACGTATATCGTGAATATTTGCCGCGGCTTGGCCGGAGAATATTCAGGCAAATGCGCTTTTCCCCGGTTCAAGCCAGACGCCGCTGATTTCGGCGAAATACACCCGGTGGACGAGCCGCGCCGGCTTAAGCGTGATGACTGATATGCCCTTGGGCAAATGCAAGGCGCCTGCCCGTTGCCGTTGGAAGCGGCAATCAGCCGCCCAGTGGGATGCCGGTCGGGTGATTTGATCCCGCAAAGGCGGCGTGGGCTTCACCATGGCGCGCAAAATTTGCCGGCCGGACTGCAACAGGTAAGCGGCGCCGGCCAGGTGTTTGGGGCAACGCAATTCGACAAAAGCCTCGTAATGCCCGGCGGCAGGGCAGGATACGCGCCAGGAGACTTTCTGAACTAGGTTGACCCAGTCCACGAATACTTGTTGGGATTTCTGCCAGGGGGGCGGATGATCCGCAACCACCCCATTGACTTCCGTGCGCATCCGGATCAACTGCCCTTTACGCCGGCGGCCGCTCCGGACGGCGCATTCCGGCGGAAGGCAGGTGGCGCCGGCAGCCTTGACCGGGACGATGGGCGGCGCGTATTTCGCCGTTTTTGGCGCTGCGGGGATGCGCTGGAATGTCAGGCGAATGACATTGGCTTCGACCTGGGACGGGAGGGTTGGCAAACCATGGATTTCCAGGCCTTGGGGCGTCGTCCGGGCGGTTAACTTGCCGCGATAGCCGGCCAGGCATATCGTTTGCGGCGCCGCGCGGATGGCCGGAATGCGGATGGACGTCTGCGCCGGCCATGCCGGCAGCAGCAGAAATAATTTGCGCCCGCGCTGGGTGGCGGTTATCGGCCAGGCGAGGGAAGCATTGTAATAGGTGGCCGCCGCGGCGCGGGTGGCCGGGTAGGGCGCGGTATGATAAATTGCATCGGCATTGCGCCGCACCCATGCGCCGAATTGACGCGCCAATGCCAGCCGGTCGGCGGGGATAACGCCGTCGGCGCGCGGGCCGAAGTTGAGCGCCAGGTTGCCGCCATGGCCGGCAGCATGCAGCAGGCTCGCGGCCAGGAACGGCGCCGTATACAGCGCGCAATTTTCCACGTAGCCCCATTCGTCGCCCAGCGCCTGGCAGACTTCAAACGGCA